>NZ_JBCDMW010000006.1:0-73843 GCF_038433155.1 Luteococcus sp. H101 | reverse complement strand
CCCCCCCCCCCCCCCCCCCCCCCCCCCCCCCCCCCCCCCCCCCCCCCTCCCCCCCCCCCCCCCCCCCCCCCCCCCCCCGCCGGCTTTCAGGAGGACTGTCCCGGGTCAGTGGACCCGCGGATCCTCGGTCTCGTCGGTGATCTTCTCAAAGGTGGAGGTGTCCACCATCGAGCCGGCTCCCTGGCCGGGCGGGGTGGGGTCCACCACCAAGTGGAAGTCGTCACCGTGGGCGGTGACGCCCTCGACGATCGCCTTCTCCACCGCGGCCTTGGCGTAGCGGCCGCGCACCACCATCGGGTCGCGCGCCAGGTCCTTCATCAGGGCCACCGCCATCCCGATCATGATGATCATGAACGGCAGGCCGGCCACGATGATGATCTGCTGCAGGCCGCCCAGGGCGTCCTCACCGCCGGTGACCAGCATGATGGCGGCGACGGCGCCGGTGGCGATGCCCCAGAAGATCACATTCCACCGCGAGGGCTCGATGGTGCCGTTCTCACTCAGGGTGCCCATCACGATGGAGGCGGCATCCGCGCCGGAGACGAAGAAGATGCCCACCAGGATCATCACCAGCACGGAGGTGATGGTGGCCAGCGGCATGGTGTCCAGCAGCGCGAACAGGGTCGCCTCCTCGGAGCCGGCCTTGCTGAGCGCGGCGCCCGCGCTCTCCGAGTTGATCGCCGCGCCACCGAAGATGGCGAACCAGATCAGGCTGACGGCGCTGGGCACCAGCAGCACGCCGGAGACGAACTGCCGGATGGTACGGCCCCTGGAGATCCGGGCGATGAACATGCCCACGAAGGGGGTCCAGCTGACCCACCAGGCCCAGTAGAAGATGGTCCAACCGGCCAACCACTCGTGGGTGGCATCGCCGCCGGAGACGCCGGTGCGGGCGCTCATCATCATCAGGTCCTGCAGGTAGGTGCCCAGCGTGGACGGGATCAGGTTCAGGATGAAGACCGTCGGACCCACCACGAAGACGAACAGGGCCAGCACCAGGGCCAGCACCATGTTGATGTTGGACAGGTACTGGATGCCCTTGCCGACGCCGGAGACGGCCGACAGGATGAAGCAGATGGTCAGCACGGTGATCAGCGCCACCAGGAACTTGTTGGTGGCGTCGTCCAGCCAGCCGACGATCTTGGCTCCCTCGGCGATCTGCAACGCGCCCAGGCCCAGCGAGGTGGCGGAGCCGAACAGGGTGGCGAAGATGGCGAAGATGTCGATGATCTTGCCGCCGGGGCCGTAGGTCTGGCGCTTGCCCAGCAGCGGCTCGAAGACGGCGCTGATGGTCAGCGGACGGCCCATCCGGAAGACGCCGTAGGCGATGGCCACGCCGACGATCGCGTAGATCGCCCACGGGTGCAGGCCCCAGTGGAACAGGGTGGTGGCCATGGCCTGCTTGACGTCGGCCTCGCCGGTCTCGGGCGGCGGGGTGACGAAGTGGGCCAGCGGCTCGGCGGCGCCATAGAACATCAGGCCGATGCCCATGCCGGCGCTGAACATCATGGCGATCCAGGACACGGTGGAGAACTCGGGCTCCTCCCCGTCGCGGCCCAGCGGGATCCGGCCGTAGGGGCTGGCGGCCAGCCACAGCACGAAGAAGACGAAGCCGGTGGCGGCGGTGGCAAAGAGCCAGCCGGTATTGCCCACCACCCACTCCAGGCCGTGGCCCGACGCGGTGTTCAGCTGCTTGGGGGCGAGCGCACCCCAGATCACGAAGGCGATGGACAGGACGGCGGTGATCCCGAAGACCACCTTGTCCAGGCTGCCCGGACGCTCATTCTTCATCGCCTCGGCGGGCGGCTCGAGGGCGGGGTGGGATGCCTCCAGCACGCGGCCCTGACCCGTCAACCGGGCGATGCCGCCGCTGGACTCGAGCAGGTCTCGGGGGCGCCCGGCCGACAGCGGGCTGCCGGTGCGCTGCTTGTGGCCGACGGGACGCGCGGCGTCGGCATGGCGGTGACGCTCGGCGTGCTCACGGCGCTTGCGGCCCGGCGGATTCTGGTCTTCTGGTCGATCTTGCTCGGCCATGGAATGTGCCTCCTGGGATTGACAACCCTATGAAGCTACACAGCCAACGGGTCGCCGCCCTAATTCATCGCCTGCCCAGTGGGGCCCTGAGCCAGCCGACAGCACCAGCCTCCAAGGGCCTGACCAGCAGCCCCCTGACCGCTTCTGACTAGGCCCATCACCCGGATCGGATTCATCAGCGCCCCGCTGTCCCCGGGCCTCCACCATTCCTTCAGGAATGCCGGGGACAGCCGACGGGCCCGGCGGGGTGTCCCCCGTCGGGCCCGTGGAATGGGATGAGCGGTCAGCCGGCCACGATCACGTAGAGCGTGCGCGGGCCGTGCACTCCCTCGACGCGGCTCAGCTCGATGTCCGAGGTCGCGCTGGGCCCGGAGATCCAGGTGATCGGCCGCCGCTCCTTTACGGAGTCCTGCAGGCGGCCGACGGCCTCGGGGATGTCCGAGACCACCTGCTCGGTACGCACCACGCAGATGTGGGCGTCGGGCACCAGGCTCAGGGCACGACGACCCTGGTCGTCGGCGTGGTCGAGCATGATCGTGCCGGACTCGGCGGCCCCGACGCGCGCCGCGGTGACGACGGCACCGGCGGCGTTGAGCTGGTCGTTGGTCAGCTGCGACTCGTCCGACAGGATCGTGATGCCGGCCGCCTCGACGGCGCTGCGCCACCCGGCCGGGAGGCCGACGGGCAGGATGGCGTCCTTCGCCTCGATCGACTTCAGTCCGTCGACGACGGCCTGGGCGATCTCGGCGTCGGAACCGCCGACGCGCACGACGGTGGCCTTGTAGTCCTCGACGCGCTCAACGAAGCGGCCGATGACGTCGTCCATGGCGGTGGGCTGCTCATAGCGCCAGGTGACGGGGACATCGAGGGCCGGGTCGGTCTCCTTGACGTCGACGAGTGCCGTGCGCACCCGCTGGAGGATCTCGTCCTTCGCGTTCACTTCTGGTCTCCCTTGGCCTTGTTGCCGGTGTTCTTCTCACGTTCGTCCCACCAGGCCCGGAAGCTCTGCGTGGGAAGCATCGGCACATCGCGCGCGCCGGTCCAGCGGTTCAGCGGCCCGGGAATCGGACCGATGTGGTCGAAGAACTTGCCGAGCACCCTGCCGCCAACCTTGGTCTCCGCCCCCAGGGCCGCGCCCCACAGCTTGCCGTTGCCGAACATGACGCTGGTGGCCTTCATGGCGATCGGTTCGAAGTGCACGTTGTAGCTCTTGTGCTGCTTCTTCGCCTCGACGGCCTTGTGGCGCTCGTGGACGAGCAGCTGCATCAGCGGGATCTTCACCGGGCAGACGTCATTGCACGCGCCGCACAGGCTGGACGCGAAGGGCAGCGAGCGGTCCACCGGGTTCTTCATGCTGCGCAGCTGCGGGGTGAGCACGGCACCGATCGGGCCCGGGTAGACCGAACCGTAGGCATGGCCGCCCACCTTCTCGTAGACCGGGCAGACATTGATGCAGGCACTGCAGCGGATGCAGCGCAGCGCCTCGCGGCCCACCTCGTCGGCGAGCACGTCGGTGCGGCCGTTGTCGATCAGGACGACGTGCATCTCCTGCGGACCGTCGCCTTCGCGGGGACCCGTCCACAGCGAGGTGTAGGGATTCATCCGCTCGGCGGTGGAGCTGCGCGGCAGCAGCTGCAGGAAGACCTCGAGGTCCGCGAAGGTCGGGACGACCTTCTCGATGCCCACGACGCTGATCAGGGTGTCGGCCAGGGTCAGGCACATCCGGCCATTGCCCTCGCTCTCCACGACGGCCAGCGTGCCGGTCTCGGCGACGGCGAAGTTGGCACCCGAGATGGCCACGTGGGCGCGCATGAACTTCTCCCGCAGGTGGGCGCGACTGGCCGCGGCCAAGTTCTTCGGCTCGGTGTCGAGGTCCTCGGGTGCGGCCTTGCCGTAGTTGCCCATTTCCTCCAGGAAGATCTCACGCACCTCGGAACGGTTGCGGTGGATGGCCGGCACGAGGATGTGCGACGGGCGGTCATGCCCCATCTGCACGATCAGCTCGGCCAGGTCGGTCTCCCAGGCTGCGACACCGTTGGCCTCGAGGGCCTCGTTCATGTCGATCTCCTGGGTGACCATGCTCTTCACCTTGACGACCTCGGGCAGGTCCTCGGGGCCGAGCTTGCCCTTGACCAGGCCGACGATGATCTCGTTGGCCTCCTTGGCGTCACGGGCCCAGTGGACGGTGGTGCCGGCCTTGGTGAGGTTCTCCTCCAGCTGGACGAGGTAGTCGTCGAGGTGACGGCCGACGCGATTCTTGATCGCCTCGCCGGCCTGGCGCAGCTCCTCCCAGTTCTCCAGCTCGGAGGTGACGCGGGTGCGCTTGGCGCGGATGGTGCCCATCGCGTGGTGCAGGTTCTTGCGCTGCACCGGGTTGGCGAGCTCACGCTTGGCGGCCTCGGGGAACAGCGGGGAGTCCACCAGGTCGCCCTGCGGCGGGGCCGGGGTGAGGCGGGCGGTCCCATGGTTGTTCTTGGTCACCAGCTTGAGCTGGGTCCTCTGGGTGGAGCGGATCTCAGCGGTCTCGTTGGTCATCGGGTGGCTCCCGTCAGGCTGGCGTCGGTGCTGGCCAGGATCTCGGCCAGGTGGATCGGCTTGATGCCCGCATTGCCCCGGTTGAGGACGCCGGAGATGTTCAGCAGGCAGGAGTTGTCGCCGGCCACCAGGTATTCGGCGCCGGTGCTGGCAACATTGCGGGCCTTGTCGGTGGCCATGGCCACGCTGACGTCGGGGTTCTTCAGGCTGAAGGTGCCGCCGAAGCCGCAGCAGCGGTCGGCGTCAGGCAGGTCCACCAGCTGCAGGCCGCGGACCTTGCTGAGCAACTGGTAGGGCCGGTCACCCACCTTGGTGACGCGCACCGAGTGGCAGGTGGGGTGGTAGGTGACGCGGTGCGGGAAGTAGGCGCCGACGTCGGTGACACCGAGCACGTCGACCAACAGTTCGGTGAAGTCATAGGTGCGGCTGGCGGCATCCTCGGCGGCCTCCACCAGGCCGGAGTCCTTGGCGTGACGGGCGAGCATCGGGTGCTGCTCGCGCACCGCACCGGTGCAGGATCCGGACGGCGCGATGATGTAGTCGTAACCCTCGAAGGCCTTGACGTAGTTGCGCACCAGCGGGACCGACTCGTCGAAGTAGCCGGAGTTGGTGCTCATCTGGCCGCAGCAGGTCTGGGCCTTGGGGAACTCGACGGTACAGCCCAGCCGCTCGAGCACCGCGACGACCGCCTTGGGTGTCTCGGGGAACATCGCGTCGTTGATGCAGGTGGCGAACAGGGCGACGCGCTTGCCCTGACCGGGAAGGGTGGGACTCATGCCGAGCTCCTTGCGAGTTGGGGACAGGACGGGGGTGCTCACGGGAGCATCCAGGACAGGACAGGGGTGGACTGCAGGCCCACCATCAGGCAGATCAGCGCCAGCAGGCCCAGGGAGTAGCCGATGGTCTTGCGCAGGATCACCGACTCCTTGCCCACCAGCCCGACGGCGGTGGCGACGATGGCGATGTTCTGCGGGCTGACCAGCTTGCCGGCGACGCCGCCGGTGGTGTTGGCGGTGGCCAGCAGGGTCGGGTTCAACCCCGTCTCATGCCCGACGGTGGCCTGCAGGCCGCAGAACAGGGCATTGGCGGAGGTGTCCGAGCCGGTGACGGCGACGCCGATCCAGCCGAGCACCGGCGAGAGGAAGGCGAAGGCCGAACCGGTCCCGGCGATCCAGGTGCCGATGGTGGTGGTCTGGCCGGACAGGTTCATCACATAGGCCAGGGCCACGACCGACCCGATGGTCAGCACGGTGAAGCGCAGCTTGTAGGCGGTGTCGGTGAATTCCTTCAGCGCGGCAGAGAAGGAGACCCGGTAGATGATCGCGGTCAGAATGCCGACAAACAGCAGCAGGGTTCCCGCGCCGGAGAGCCACTGGAAGGTGTAGACGGTGGAGCTGTGCACCTTGCCCGCGCCGTTCAACACGTGCCCGTGCAGTCCAGGCCAATTGATCACCACGTCGGTGCTGGCCAGGGCGCGCTTGAGCGGGCCCACCAGGTTGGCGACGGAGAAGACCGCCACCACCAGGATGTAGGGCAGCAGCGCCATCGCGATCCTGCTGCCTGGGATGTGGTTGTCCACACTGCGGTCCAGCACGATGTTGCCACCTTCGGCGGCGCTCTCGTCGGCCAGCCGCTGCTGGGCCTCGGCCGTTCCCTTGGGCTGCCAGAAGCGCATCAGGACCACGCCCGCCGCCATCCCCACGAGTGAGGCGATCACGTCGGTGAGCTCGACGGAGATGTAGTTGGAGGTGATCCACTTGGCGACGGCGAAGGCCCCGCCGATGGCCAGGGCGGCCGGCCAGACCTGCTTGAGGCCGCGGATCCCGTCGACGATCCAGAGCAGGACGAAGGGCACCACCAGGGCCAGCACGGCGGTCTGCCGGCCGGCGATGGCCCCGATCTGCTCGTACGGGATGCCGGAGACCTTGCCGGCGGTGATGATCGGGATGGCGACCGCACCGAAGGCGACGGGGGCGGTGTTGGCCACCATCACGGACAGCGCGGCCTTCAGCTTGGGGAAGCCGACGGCCAGCAGCATCACGCCGGTGATGGCGACCGGTGCACCGAAGCCGGCCAGCGCCTCCAGCAGGCCACCGAAGCAGAAGGCCACCAACAGGGCGGTGACCCGAGGGTCGTCGCTGATCAGGTTGAAGGTGGCGCGCAGATCTTCGAAGCGACCGCTGACCACGGTGATCTGGTAGAACCAGATGGCCATCAGGACGATCCACACGATGGGGAAGAGGCCGAAGACGAAGCCTTCGGTGGCGCTCAGTGCGGCGAGACTGATCGGCATCTTGAAGCCGAGGGCGGCGGTGGCCAGGGCGGTGGCGACGGCGGCCAGGCCGGCCACGTGCGCCTTCCACTTGAGGATGCCCAGACCGACGAAGATCACCAGCAGGGGCAGGATGGCGACGAGCACCGACAGCCAGACGGATCCGAGCGGGTAGAGCTCGGGACGGAAGGGATTCATGCGGGACTCCGTTGTCCGGGGGTGGGATTGACGGGATGAGGCGAGGAGCCGACCATTTGGTCTTACCTCATTTGGTCTAACCATAGAGTGCCGTCGGAGTCCTTGGGAAGAGATGAATAGCCGACATTTCCTGCGTGTAATTCGAGCGGGAAATGCCACCGTCGGACCCCGGCCGCGCGTCGCCAGAGGTGCGAGACTGGGCCCATGAGCAGCTCCGACCCCTTCGACCCGTCGGCCAGCCCGGCCACCACGACGCAGCGCGCCTTCGAGGCGGTGCTGGAGCACATCGAGACCCAGATCCTGGAGGGGCACCTGAGGGTCGGTGACCGACTGCCGGCCGAGCGGGACCTGGCCACCCAGCTGCAGGTCAGCCGGCCGGCGGTCCGGGAGGCGATCCGCACCCTGGAGGCACAGGGCGTGCTGGCCAGCCGGGTGGGCAGCGGCGCCCGCTCCGGAACCCATGTGATCAATGACCGCTCCCAGGCCTTGGGTCGGCTGCTGAAACTGCAGGTGGCCCTGTCCCAGTTCCCCCTGAACGAGGTGGTGGTGGCCCGGATCGCCCTGGAGCGCAGCAGCGTGCACCTGGCCGCCCAGCACCCCGGAGCCCCCGAACTGTCCCGGGTGGCCGACCTGTTGGAGCAGATGGACCAGACCGAGGACCCCGGCGAGTTCAACGCCCAGGACACGCATTTCCATGTCTGGCTGGCCCAGATGGGGCACAACACCCTGGTGGCCGACCTGACCCAGGCGGTCCGGGAGAGCATGCGGGACCCGATCCTGCGGGCCGAGCGACGGATGGCCGACTGGCCCACCCTGCGGGCCAGGCTGGCGGCGGAGCACCGCGGGATCTTCGAGGCCATCCAGGCCGGCGACGGGGACCTGGCCGCAGACCGAGTGGAGGCCCACATTCGCGGCTCCTATTCGGTGCTCCCGATGCAGGACTTCCAGAGCTGACGCGCGGATCCTGACGGCCACCCCGGGAATACTTTAACTTTCAATTTGTTGGAGGTGGCATGAGCACCCAGACCCGCCAGCCAATCCTCTTCCTCAGCCACGGCGCCCCGCCGCTGGCCGACGACGCCATCTGGACCGGCCAACTGCATGACTGGTCCTCCCGGATGGAGCGCCCGAAGAACATCCTGATGGTCTCCGCCCACTGGGAGCAGGCGCCCGCCACGGTCAGCTCCTTTGAACGGAGGAACCCGCTGGTCTACGACTTCTGGGGCTTCCCGGAGCGCTACTACCAGGTGACCTACGACTCCCCGCTGGCGCCGGACCTGGCCATGGACGTCGCCCAGCTGGTGGCCGGCCCCGACAACCCGCTGCGGCACGACCCGTCGCGTGGGCTGGACCACGGCGCCTATGTGCCGCTGGTGGAGCTCTTCCCCGAGGCCGACATCCCGGTGCTGCAGCTCAGCCTGCCCACCCTGGACCCGCAGCGGCTCTTCCAGCTGGGGCGTGCGCTGGGCGAGCTGCGGGAGCAGGGCACCATGATCATCGGCTCCGGCTTCACCACCCACAACCTGCGCTGGTTCAACCCGTCGCAGCCGGCCGACGGCACCCCGCCGACGGTGAGCGCGGAATTCGACCACTGGGCGGCCGAGGCCGTGGCGGCCGGGGACGTCGACGCCATCCTGGACTTCGAGAAGCGCGCACCCGGCGCACTGGAGGCGCACCCCCGCACCGAGCACTGGGCGCCGCTCTACGTGGCGCTGGGGGCGGCCGATGCCACCGGCGGGATCAAGGCATCGAGTGAGATCGACGGCTTCTGGTACGGCCTGAGCAAGCGCTCTTGGCAGTTCGCCTGAGCCCTGCCCGGGCTCTGCACGGGCATGAAGAAGCCCCCGGGGTCTGCGTCGGATGGACGACGTCCGACACCCCGGGGGCCCGATGGCTGGTGTGGATTCACCAGGAAGTCCTGATGGGCTGCCTAGCGGCCAGCCACCTCACTCGTCCGAAGGAAATACATCGTCGGACCACCTCCTTTCCGTGTGACCCCACGGTAGGCAGGCCGAGCGTCCGCACGCAACGGGTTTTCCTCCCTCACTGGGCGGGGGCGCTGACATCGCGCTCCCAGAAGCGCAGCGCCCCGAAGTCGCGCACCGCAGCGGCCGGATCATCCAGCCCGGTCCAGCCGCCGTCCGGCTTCACGCCCGCGGCCACCACCAGCGGCTTGGCCTGGGGAGTCCAGCCGATCACCTTGAAGTTGACCTGCGCCTCGGTGAGGAAGTCCCGCGCCTGCGGCACGTCGGCCAGCTGGCTGGCGGCCTGCTCGGTCAGCAGCAGGGCGACGGCGTCGTAGAGCGCCGCCTTGGTGCCGGTGATCGCCTGGCCACCGGGCTGCACGCTGCCGTCGGACAGGGTCACGCCGCCCACCGACGGGGCGATCACCTCCACCTGCCCACCGGCCTTGGTGACGGCGGCCACCAGCGCCTGCAGCTGCTTCGCGTCGCTGCCCGGCCCCACCAGCAGACCCAGCTTGCGGCCGGCGAAGTCCTTCGGGCCATTCTTCAGGATGCTCAGGGCGTCGGAAGCAGGCAGGTCGGTCTTCGGCGCGACGGCGGCCGGGGCGGCCTTGGGCACCTCCATCCCCAGCCCGTCGGCCACCCGCTGGGTCAGCTCGGCGTCCACATTGGCCAGGTTGGCCAGCATCCGCTGGCGGATCTGCGGCACCTCGCACTTGCCCAGCTCAAAGGAGAAGGCCTCGACGATGTGCTGCTGCTCCACCTCGGTCTGGCTGATCCAGAACTGATGGGCCTGCGAGTAGTGGTCCGCGAAGCTCTCGGGCCGGGCCTGGTGGACGGCGCCGGTGACCTGCTCCGGCTGGAAGCGCAGCCCCCGCTCCTCGCTCTCCCGCGGGCCCCGCTGCTCGCCCGTCCACGAGTTCGGCTCGTAGCTGGCGCGGCCGGTGTGCACGTCGTTCTGCATGTGGCCGTCGCGGTGGAAATTGGCCACCGGGCAGCGCGGAGCATTGACCGGCAGCTGGGTGAAGTTGGTGGAGCCCAGGCGCTTCAGCTGGGTGTCCAAGTAGCTGAAGTTGCGGCCCTGGAGCAGCGGATCGTCGCTGAAGTCGATCCCGCGCACGATGTTCTGGGTCATGAAGGCCACCTGCTCGGTCTCGTCGAAGTGGCTGTCCACGGTGCGGTCCAGCGTCATCTTCCCCACCGGGCGGACCGGGACCAGCTCCTCCGGGATCAACTTGGTGGGGTCCAGCACGTCGAAGTCGAAGGACTCGGCGAAGTCGTCGTCGAAGACCTGCACGCCCAGCTCCCACTGCGGGAAGTCGCCGGCCTGGATGGCGTCCCACAGGTCACGACGGTGGAAGTCCGGGTCCGCGCCGTTGATGCTCAACGCCTCCGGCCAGGTCACCGACTGCAGGCCCTGCAGCGGCTTCCAGTGGAACTTCACGAAGCGCGCCTCGCCCTTGGCGTTGACGAACTTGTAGGAGTGGACGCCGAAGCCCTCCATGAAGCGGAAGGAACGCGGGATGCCGCGGTCGCTCATGGCCCACAGCAGCATGTGGGTGCTCTCCGGCATCAGGGAGACGAAGTCCCAGAAGTTGTCGTGAGCGCTCTGTGCCTGCGGGAAGCCACGGTCCGGCGCCTCCTTCACCGCGTGCACCAGGTCCGGGAACTTCATCGCGTCCTGGATGAAGAAGACCGGGATGTTGTTGCCCACCAGGTCCCAGTTGCCCTCCTTGGTGTAGAACTTCACCGCGAAGCCCCGCACATCGCGCGCCAGGTCGAAGGAACCCTTGTTGCCGGCGACGGTGGAGAAGCGGACGAAGACCTCGGTCTTCTCCCCGGGGCGGGCGAACAGGTCCGCCATGGTCAGTTCTGCCAGGCTCTCGTAGGTCTCGAAGACGCCGTGGGCACCGGTGCCCCGCGCATGCACGACGCGCTCCGGGATGCGCTCGTGGTCGAAGTGGAAGAGCTTGTCCCGCAGCACATGGTCCTGCAGCAGCGCCGGGCCGCGGACCCCGGCGGTGGCCACATTCTGGTTGGTGGCCACCGGGCCGCCCTGCTGGGTGGTCAACACCTCGTCCTTGCCCGACGCCTGCTGGTGCCGCTCACCGCCCTCACCGAACTGGTCGTCGGGCCAGACCGGGTTGTCCGCGGGCTTCTGGGCCGGGTACTTGGGAGCGCGGTTGGGGGTCTTGTCTGTCATCGGTCCTCCTTGGGCCGGTCACTGTGCTGCCTGGGTCGACGGGGGTCGCCGGGCGTATCCCCTTCACTGTGGCGTGGCCACCACGCGTCGAAAACACCCTTGCGGGCGGGTTTTCGTTGCCTTCCGGCCGGTCAGGAACCCACCCTTGCGGGTCTGTTGCCACCCGAATCCGGGACATAGATTCCACGACGTCACGGATCCGCCGGGATCTTTGCCCCGGCCGAGAGAGGAGCAGCAGATGAAGGCACTGACCTGGCAGGGGCCGCAGCAGGTGGAAGTCACCGAGGTGCCCGACCCACGGATCGAGCAGCCCACTGACGCGATCATCCGGGTGACCTCGACGGCAATCTGCGGATCGGACCTGCATCTGTACCAGGTGCTCGGCCCCTTCCTCAGCCGGGGCGACGTGCTGGGGCACGAGTTCATGGGGATCGTGGAGGAGGTTGGGCCCGAGGCCGGGCCGCTGGCCGTCGGGGACCGGGTGGTGGTGCCCTTCAACATCTCCTGCGGCCACTGCTTCATGTGCACCCACGGCAAGCAGTCGCAGTGTGAGACCACCCAGGTCACCGATCAGGGCAAGGGGGCCGCGCTGTTCGGCTACACCAAGCTCTACGGACAGGTGCCCGGCGGCCAGGCGCAGTACGTGCGGGTGCCGCAGGCCCAGTACGGGCCGGTGAAGGTGCCGGAGCATGGCGTCGACGAGCGCTACCTCTACCTGTCCGACATCCTGCCCACCGCCTGGCAGGCCGCGAAGTATGCCGATGTCGGCCCCGGACAGACGGTGGCCGTCTTCGGCCTGGGGCCGGTAGGGCAGCTCGCCACCCGGTGTGCGCTGCAGCAGGGCGCCGATCGGGTGATCGGCGTGGACCTGGTCGACGAGCGGCTGGAGATGGCCCGGCGATTCGGCGTCGAGACAGTGGACCTGCGTCGGACTCCCGACGCGGGCGAGGCGATCCGGGAGCTCACCGGGGGCCGTGGCGCCGACGCGGTGATCGAGGCGGTGGGGATGGAGGCCCACGGCTCCCCCGTCGCGGAGGGTGTGGTGAGCGCGGTGGGCAAGCTGCCCAAGCCGATCGCCCGCAAGCTCACCGAGAAGCTGGGAGTGGACCGGCTGGCCGCCCTGCAGGCCAGCTTCGACGCGGTGCGCCGCGGCGGAACGGTTTCGGTGGCCGGCGTCTATGGCGGGGCGGCGGACCCGGTCAACCTGATGCAGCTCTTCGACAAGAACCTGACCATCCGGATGGGGCAGTGCAATGTCCGCAACTGGACCGACGAACTGCTGGAGCTGCTCCGGCGCGACGTGGACCTGCTGGGCACCGAGAGCCTGGCTACCCACCGGCTGGGACTGTCCCAGGCTGCGCAGGCCTACCAGACTTTCCAACGAAAGCAGGATGGCTGCGTGAAGGTGGTGCTGGATCCCACTCGCTGACCTGGCGCCCGGATTCTGCGGCCGCTGTGGCCGGGACGCGATTCTGGACCATCGAGCAAAGCTGCCCCGACGCGGGTGACAAGGCTGGATGCGGGACCAATCTCATCCATCAGCTATGGTGGTGAGGTTGGTCCGCCCAGTCTTGCCGCGGACCCTCGGTGATCGGAGCCCACACTTCCCCCGGGAAGCGCTCCGCTGGCCGCGCCGCACCGTCACCCGACGGACCGAGCTGAGCGCGCCGTGCAAGACACCGATAGTGATTGGTATCTCCTTGACTGACCGCAATACCTCTGTGCCCACCACTGTGTCCGCCGCCGGCGGCTTCACGGAACTGGGCGTCCCGCAGCCGCTGGCCGACGCGCTGGTCACCCGCGGGATCACCACCCCCACGCCGATCCAGCTGGCCACCCTGCCCGACTCGCTGGCCGGTCGCGACGTGCTGGGCCGAGGCCGCACCGGCTCCGGCAAGACCTTCGCCTTCCTGCTGCCGACGGTGGCCCGCCTGACCGCCGACCAGAAGCGCCGAGTGGCCAAGAAGCCGCGTGCGCTGATCCTGGCGCCCACCCGCGAGCTGGCCACCCAGATCGAGGAATCCCTGCTCCCGTTGGAGAAGAGCTCCGATCTGGTCAGCCTGACCATCTTCGGCGGCGTCGGCCAGAACCCGCAGGTCCGCACCCTCGCGAAGGGCGTCGACGTGCTGATCGCCTGCCCCGGCCGCCTGCTGGACCTGATGGGTCAGGGGCTGGTGGACCTGTCCGCCGTCGAGATCTGCATCCTGGACGAGGCCGACCACATGGCCGACATGGGCTTCCTGCCCATGGTCAAGCGAATCCTGGACAAGGTGCCCACCGATGCGCAGAAGATGCTCTTCAGCGCCACCCTGGACAATGGCATCGACGTGCTGGTCAAGCGCTACCTGCACCAGCCCGTCACCCACGAGGCCGATTCCGCCGTCTCCCCTGTCTCCGCGATGGACCACCACGTGCTGGAGGTGGGCAAGGAGGACAAGACCGGCATCCTGGCCGATTTGGCTGCTGCGCCGGGCAAGACGATCCTGTTCACCCGCACCAAGCACGGCGCCAAGAAGCTCGCCAAGCAGCTGTTGGCGCGCGGCATTCCCGCCGTCGACCTGCACGGCAACCTGGCGCAGAATGCCCGCACCCGCAACATGGAAGCCTTCCACTCCGGCCGGGTCTCCACCTTGGTGGCCACCGACATCGCCGCCCGCGGCATCCACGTCGACGACGTGGAGCTGGTGGTGCACGCCGATCCGCCCACCGAGCACAAGGCCTACCTGCACCGTTCGGGTCGGACCGCCCGGGCCGGCAAGGCCGGCACCGTCGTGACGATGGTGACGCCCGACCAGCGCGGTGAGGTCCGCGGCCTGATGCGGGCCGCCAAGATCAAGCCGACGGTCAGCAATGCCGTGCGCTCCGTGCTCGACGGGCTCGCCCCCGGCGAGCGCACCTTCCTGTCCCCCGCGGATGCCGAGAAGGCCGCCTACCCGCAGAAGGCCGAGCAGCAGGCTGCCGGCGGCAACGCCGGCGGTGGACGGGGCCGTGGCAGCAATGGTGGCCGTGGACGTGGCGGGGCCGGCCGCGGCCAGGGCGACACCCAGTCCTCCGCTGGCTCCCGTCGTGGTGGCCGGGGACGCGGTGGCGATTCCGCCGCCCGCCCCGAGGCCCGTCGCAGTGACTCCCGCCCCGTGGAGGGTGGCCGCACCGAAGGCACCCGTCGCGCCATGCCGTCGCGCCGCGGCGGCTCGGCAGGCGCCAGCTCCGCCGGCTCCACCGGTGGCGTCGCCGCCTTCTCCAGCAGTGCGGGGCGTCGCGGCCGCCGCTGAGCGAGTCGAACAGCATCGTCAACGCGCCCAGTTCCCTTCGTGGAGCTGGGCGCGTTGGTCATTTCCCGCAGGGCCCGCCACGGGAACCGACCATCGGTTACCCACCGGCATCGATCTCCCGCGGTGGAGGTTCGCCGGGCCGCCATCCGGCGGTTGATTCCCGTGGGATGCCGCAGGCAGCCCACGGGTGGGAGTGGACGAACCCGCGGCTGGTTAGGCTCTTCGGCATGCCCCAACGCCTCGGCAACAGTCTGGCCCTGTTCGTCTTCTCCCTGTTCACGATGCTCGCCGCTTTCCCGACGTGCATGCTGCCGTGGGTGGCCAGCGAGCCAGACGTCGAGTGGCTGCCAATCCTCGGATTCATGCTGTGTTGGGCCCTGGCCTGCCTGGCCGTGGCCTGGCTCATGGTGCCCGCGATGTCCTCGGCCGGGGCGCGCCTCAGTACCCTTCGCTACGCGGTCCTGGACGCAGTGGCCTTCGGCTTCCTGTGGCTCGGGATGGGCCTGTTGTTGTCCTGTGCCGAGGACGGCCTGCCCGTGCCACGGATCCTGCTGGCGGCGCTGGGTGGCATTGTCTGTTTCGTGCTGGCCTGGCGGCAGCACGACGGCTTCGCCAGGTGGCGACGCAATGCCGCGAGGAGGCGTAGTCACAGCGGCGGACGTGTGGTGGTGACCCAAGGGCAGGTGCTGCAGACCCGGGAGCTGCCCCGCCTCCCCCACGAGATCGCGCTGGTCTCCTACCAACCCGCTGGCTGGCAGCCGATGACCATTCGTGTCGTCTCCCAGGCCAGCTCCGGGGTACAGGTACTGATCGCCCACGACCGGGAGGATCCCACCAGGATCCGCGACGTGGTGCCCGGAACCCTCTCCTGATCCACCCAGCTCAGAAGGTCTCCGGATGGAAAGAGGTGCTCCTCCCCACCGGGGAAGGA
Source organism: Luteococcus sp. H101 (assembly GCF_038433155.1). Classification (NCBI taxonomy): domain Bacteria; kingdom Bacillati; phylum Actinomycetota; class Actinomycetes; order Propionibacteriales; family Propionibacteriaceae; genus Luteococcus; species Luteococcus sp. H101. The sequence goes on along the minus strand of NZ_JBCDMW010000006.1, from coordinate 58,434 downwards.
GCACCTCTTGGTTGGCCTCGACAAGCTCGGCCGCCGGATGTCAGGCCATGGGCGTCAGCGCTTGCCCACCTTGGCCTCGAAGAGGTCATCGGACAGCCCGTAGGCGTAGTGCAGGATCTCGACGGGATGCACCGTGTTCACGCCGGACCCCTTGCGGATCTGCCAGCGGCAGGTCTCGGTGTCACAGGCACCCACACCATGGTCGTGCTTCTTCATGTGCTCGAAGACGGGCTTGCCCACAGCCTGGGCCACCTCGTACTTCTCCTTCTTCAGACCATAGGTACCGGCGATGCCACAGCACGGCTGGCCGGACTCCTGCACCGTGACCCCGGGGATCAATTCCAGCAGGTGCATGGCGGGCATGCCCATGCCCTGGCTCTTGACCTGGCAGGGCTGGTGGTACGGGATCTCGATGTCCATCTGGCGGAAGTCCAGCGGCAGCTGTCCGGCGTCGGCCAGCTCCAGCAGGAATTCGCTGATGTCACGCGAGCGGGTGCCGACATCCTTCAGTTCCTCCGCGTCGACGCCCATGATCTCGTGCGCCTCGTGCTTCAGCATGCCGACACAGGAACCCGACGAGCTGATGATCGTCAGGTCCTTGCCGGCACTCTGCAGCTGCTTGCACAGCTTGAGCACGTGCTTGGTGGCCTGCTCGAACAGGCCATTGGACTGCTCGGCCAGGCCGCAGCAGCCCTGCTTGGGCACCAGCACCTCGTAGCCCAGGAATTCCAGCAGCTCGATGGACTTCTTGCTGGTCTCCACCTCGAAGTAGCCGCCGGCGCAGCCGGTGAAGAAGACCACCGGGCCACGGGGGGCGGGGGTGGTGCGCGCCGGCCGCTTCTTCAACCACATCCGCAGGGTCTCGAAGTGCGCCTGGGGCATCGGGGCGTCGCGGTGGACCCCGACGACCTTCTCGATCACCGTGCGCACCGGCTTCATCCCCAGGGCTGCATTGGCGACGGGGGCCAGCGGGCTCATCACCATGCCCTCGAGCGTGGTCTGGGTGATCAACCGGTCCCGCACCGGCATGTGGTCCTTCTTCATGACCGCACGCGCCTGCGAGTTCAGCTCGGCGATCTGCACCCCCTGCGGGCAGCTCAGGGTGCAGATGCCGCAACTGGAGCAGTAGTCCAGCGAATGATCCACCGATTCACCGTTGCGGAAACGCTCGGCCTGCGGCCCGACGAACTTGGGTCCGCTGAACAGCGGCGTCACCCGGGCCACCGGGCAGGCCGTTTCACAGATGGTGCACTTGACGCAGTGGTCCAGCGTCGCACGGGTCAGTTCATCCAGCGCGTGGTCCAGCGCGGCCTTGGCGGCCTCCCGCTGGTTCACCGGCGCAACCTGCTCTTGCTCGGTCATCAGTTCTTCCCCTCCGCCAGGATGGCGTTGCTGGCTCGCATTGCGCTGCCCAGGGCGATTCCCTCGCCCGACTTCTCGGTCCACCGTTGGGCACCCGCCAGGATGCCGCCGCAGGCGTAGAGGTTGGGGTACACGACCGTGTCGTCGTCGCCGACCACCCGCATCGACTCGTCAACGGCCAGCCCGGCCTTGAACAGCGGCTGGTCACCGCCCCAGTAGTCGCCGTGCACCATGTCCTCGATCCTCCCGCCGCGCACCGGCAGCCCGAAGATGGTCTCGTGCAGCTGGTTGTGGCTGTCCAGGGTGAGCGCGCCGGACTCGAAGCCACCGGCCGCCAGCACGAAGTGCTCCGCGGTGTACTCCTGCTCGTGTCCGGTGCCCTTGATGGTGACTCCCCTGATCACGCCGTCCTCGACGCGCGCCCGGAGCACCTTGGTGCCATTGACCACCCGGACCCGGGCCTCCTTGACGGCCTGCAGCAGGGCGTCGTTCTGCCGCCAGCCGGGAACCGACGGCGGGGGCAGCGGGATCTCGAAAACCGGGACGCCCAACTGCTCCTGGATGTCGCGCCAGGCGTTCACGTCATTGGCGCCCAGCACGGCCGGCAGGCCGAGGCTCTCGCCGTCGGCCACCAGCGGCTTCAACTCCGCGACGAAACGCCGCCGGGCCGCCGGATCGTCCAGCGCCCGGGCGATGGTCAGCCCGCTGGCATCCACCTCACCGGCGCGCGGCTCGAAGCTGACGTGGTCCGCCCGGGCATCCAGCCGGCCACCGCCGGGCAGCTCGGTCCGGGCCAGGTTCTCCGCCACCAGCTGCGGGTAGAAGTCCTTCAGCTCCCGGATGCCGACGATCAGGAACTTCTTGCCGGCCACGCACTGCCCGGCGGCCATCGACGGCGGCACCAGGGCGGTGGGGCGCATCGCGCCCACGGCCGTGGGGTAGAGCCCGTTGCGGTGCATGTCCCCGTCCAGCTGGTCGGGGCCCAGGGTGTCCAGCAGCAGCCGGACGCCCTGCTCGATGTCCTGGCGTTCCACCGTCGCGTAGGGGTGCTCGGGGTGCTCGGCGACGAAGGCCTCCAGCGCCTGGACGGGGTGCTCGATCCGCTGTGGGCCATAGCCCAGGATGTCGATGGTCCCCTGGCCCAGCTGCAGGCCGCCGATCCCCTTGTTCAGCAGGGTGACGGACCTGCCCGCCTGCCGCAGCTTCAGGGCCGCGGTCAGCCCGGCCAGACCGGCTCCGATCACGATGACGTCGCTCATCTCACATGCCTCGCTTCGGCTCGACGGGGGCGGCCCCGGCGTCGTGCGCCGAGCCCTCGATGGTGTCCTGGTCCTCCGGCTGGTCCTCCGGGGCCGGTTGGGTGTGCGGCACGGCGAACTGGTCCGGGCCCTCGCCCGGGATCAGCGGCCCGCTGCCCGCGGGTGGCAGGTGCTCGATGTCCAGCGTTCCCTTGAAGATCCAGTTGTCCAGGGCGGTCTGGCGCACCTGGTCCCCGTAGAGGATCGGCCACAGGCCCACCCACCGGTTCTTCAGGAAGAGCCGCAACTGTTCGGTGGCCCGGTCGACATCGCAATGCCCGGTCTCCAGCGCGATCCCGGCGGCGCGGGTGGAGCAGAAACCGCCCTGACAAGGCCCCATGCCCAACCGCAGCTGCCGGCGCAGATCGTCGAAGGTGGCGGCCGGGTGCTCGTCCATCAGCTCGGTCAGCTGACCGCGGCTCATCAGCTCGCACTCGCAGATGATCTGGTCCTCCAGACGGTCCTTCTCCCGCTCTTCGAGGCGATGGGTGACCAGGTAGTTCTTGCCGGATTCGCTGCCGGGCACCGGTTCGGTCTCGGTGGTACAGGGGCGCTCGTCGCCCAGCTGCTCACACATCACGTCGACGATGTTCTTGGCCATCAGGCGGTACGTGGTGAGCTTGCCGCCGCTCATCGTCAGCAGGCCCTTGACGCCGTCACGGGCCTCGTGGTCGATGATGCTCATGCCACGGCTCATGTGCCGGGTGTCGGTGAGCGCCACCCGGGAATCCTTGACCAGCGGACGGGCGCCGGACCAGGCGTGCACCGCGCGGGCCCGGCGGAAGCCGGGCACCAGTGCCTCGCCCGAGTCGAGCATCTGCTGCACCTCGTCGCGGGGAATGGCCAGCTTGTCCGGGTCATCCACCTTCACATCGGTGGTGCCGATGATGCACACCGTGTGCACCGGCACCAGGATGTCGCCGTCAGCGGGGTAGATGCAGCGGTTGACCACCTGGTTCACCAGCCGGTGGTTCATCGCGATCATGATGCCGCGGCCCGGCACCACATCGACGCCGGGACAGTCGGCCATACCGGCAATCTGACCAGCCCACGGACCGCCAGCGTTGATCACGAAGCGGGTGTCGATGGTGACCTGTTCGTTGGTCTTCATGTCGGTGCAGATCACGCCCGTGACCTGGTCCCCGTCGCGGGTGATCCGGGTCACCGAGTGGTAGGGCAGCACCCGGGCACCGTGGTCCATCGCGCTCCTGGCGGCACCCCAGACCATCTGCCAGCCGTCGACCGTGCCATCCTGCACGGCGAAGGCGCGCTTGATGCCGGGGTTGAGCCGCGGCTCGCGCTTCAGCGCCTCGGCGATGCTGATCTCCTCACAGGGCACCTTGGTGGCATCGGCCGCGGCCTGGAACTTGTCGGCGTGCTCCTCGGTGTCCTCGGGGGTAACGACGAACAGGCCGCCGGTGGCCTCCACCGCATCCGCGTGGATCCTGGTGATGATCTCGTTCTCCTCCGCGCATTCCGTTGCGGAGCGAGGGTCGGAGACCACATAACGGCCGCCGGAATGCAGCAGCCCGTGGTAGCGCCCGGTGGTTCCCTGGCCCAGGTCGGCCCGGTCCACCAACACCGCGGTGTAACCCCGCATCGCCACATCCCGCACGACGCCCGCACCGGTGGCACCGCCACCCACCACAACCACATCCGCCTGCATCGTCCTCATGGAGTGCTCCCGTCGTACGCCGGCCGACCCGCTCCCATGCGGACCCCTCACCGTGCTGCCAGCCTAGGGACCGCCTCCGACGGTTTTCGAGCCCCAGGCCCGATCCGCCCCCGACGTGCACCGACTTGACCCCGGTTTGCACGATCGTTCACGACACTCGGACATTCGTGCAAGGTCAGCCCTCCGAACCATGACGATCGCCACCGACCCCCTTCGGGGAATAGCATCCCAGAGCCCCCAACATTGGAGCCCACGTGCATCCTAGCCATCACTTCCTTTCTAAAGTGTCGCTCGCCGCCATGAGCGCAGCAATCCTGTTTGCCCCCCAGCAACGGCCGCGCCCTCTCGTGACATTCCCATCAACCAGGACCCCGATGGAGACGGCGTCATTCTGAATATGGTCAGCACAAGAGACGGCCTGACTCTTTCCCCCAACGAAGGCGCTTCACGTTCAGATGACTCGGAAACAGCGGAGCAAATCTACAAGAAACTCGGAGCCGTGAAAGACGCCGAGAAGCAACTCTGCAGACAGATCATAAAGCTGTGCCTAACTTGGGCAGAGATCACCTACAATGCCGAGTTCATCTTCCAGAACACACCCCGATCAAAATCGATCGTAGCCGCAGGAAAGCCCCCCGCTCCAAGATCCAATGACCGCGACGATCGGCGTCAAGCCCTCCGACACCAATACTGGTCGGCTTGGCTGTACCTCTCGTTAAAGAATCCCGATGCGTGGTTGCAAGCGCACGAGTCCGGCGAAAAGAACAAGGAGGATGTCCGCTGTGACATGCGCAACAATCTTACTGGAAAGCAAATTGCCACCACGGGAATCAAGCGATATCCAAACGTTTCTCGGATTGGCGAGCTGATCACCTACATCGATGAAACGATCTACAGCGGCGTCAAAGCAGGGAAGTACTGCGCCAGAAGGCGCTGACAGGAATGCCCCTGATGATGCGACGAAATAGCCCCCACCAGACAAGCAGAACCCCAACCGTCACACTTGCCATCCTGACAGCCTTGGCGCTTCTACTACCGATGACGCTCATAACCTATTTGTGGGTGGGCTCACCCCTCCAGACTTGGGAAGAAAATCGAGCGACACGGCAGATCACCCAAGACCTTGCAGGCAAGGGTGTCACCGGGTCTCCTCATGTGTACGGCGCTTGGCGGCCATGCGTCACCCTTTGGTTGGAACGCAGCGATCAGGCTGGCGGTTCGGTCGTCGCGATCCAAGAATCTGACGGCTTCACGTACCATTGGCTGGGCAACTCGCCGATCGATCGGGATGCGATCAACTCAAAGGAAGAGTGCTTGACCGAGACCCAAGGCGTGCCCGGCTACTCAGTCCCCACGCCGTAGTCAGTGCCAGGACTCCGAGATCTCGACCACCGTGGGTAGCCGAGATTTTTCTTGAGGCCGGGCTTGTCGCTGATTCCTCTACTGTCAGTGGTGTCCCGATTCTGCGATGGGGATGTGACGGTTTCCCGCACCTCGGTACGCTTGGGCGTCGGTCCCACGACCGAGTAGCAGGCCTCGCGGCTTCCCTCAGGGCAGCTGCCTCGGCGGACCGGGAGCGCACCCACTCGCGCAGCTTCGCACCTAGGGGCCTCGCCAACCGTGACAGTTGGTGGACTCACAATCCCCAGGTCCACCCCGCCCCTTGCTTTGTCAGAGCCGAAGGCTTGAATGGAGACATGGCAACCACCGGACTGTCCGCATCCCCCGACGCCGCGATCAACCTGCGCCTGGCCCTGCTGGGCCTCCCCCTGGCCAAGCAGCCGGGCACAGAACCAGACGCCGAGGGCGAGCTGGTCGCCCCGATCATCGCTCGCCAGCGCGAGCTCTCCCGTCGCCTGGGCGAGCGGCTGTGCGCCGCCGACCTGCGAATCCAGAATTTCCTGGACGACTACCTGAGCGGCACCGGCACCAAGCCTGAGCTGCCGCACCGCACCCTGGTGCTGGACACCCCCGGACTGGCCCGGGCGCTGAGCCTGCCGCAGGACGGTGACGAGTTCCATTCCGAACTGCTCAGCTCCTACCGGCTGGCCAATGGCGTGTTGCACAACCCGGCCAATGACCGCCGCACCACCGCCGGTGTGTTCCACATCGCCGAGGGTGGGCTGCCCATCCAGGACGACAAGCTCGCCGTGCCCACCGAGGTCTTCGGCAGGCTGCTGGAGCTGGCCTTCCAGCCGCCCGAACAGGACATGCGGCTGCCGTATGCCGCCAATCAGGACGACCAGGCGGGTTGCTTCGTCTCCCTGCTGATGCGGCCTCTCGTGCTGCCCGCCGTCCCGGGCTTCAGCCGGGAGCGCACCATGGAGGTCCGCTTCATCGTGCCCGGCGGGCTGGTGGCCAACCTCGACTTCGTCGAGGGGATCTTCGGCAATGCGGGGGACCCCCACCTGCCGGAGAACGACGCCAGTCTGGACCCCGAGGGGTGGACCGGCACCACCGGTGCAGTGATCCTGGCTCCGCACCTGACCAAGGTCACCAAGAAGTCGCTCGGCCTGCCGCACGTCGACGACGCCACCGAGCGGCAGAAGCGCGACGGGATGTGCTGGGAGAGCGAGGACGAGCTCTACAACGGGGGCCAGGCCTTCAAGGCCTGCGCCCGCGACGAGCGCGGCGTGATCGTCACCGTGATCGCGGACAACTACTTCGGCTACTGCAAGAAGGAGGTCAAGACCCAGATCTCCTATTCCGCCAACCTCTTCGGCCTGGCGGAGGAGGAGCATTCCGGTGGTGCCCTGGCCTTCCCCGCCTACAACCTGGGCCAGGAATGGACCGATACCTACACCCCCGACGAGTACACCGTCGCGGACGTGGTGGCCCGCAATCCGGAGCGCTTCGAGCAGCAGCCCGAGGGACACGCCACCGACAGGGAGCAGCCGAACCTGGTGGTGGTGCCCGGCAAGGCGTCCTACTCCATGCGGGAGCAGAAGATCAGCTGGACCAACCAGGACGGTTCCCAGGGCTCCATCCAGCTGTTGGCCGGCAAGACCTACCTGGCGCCCAATGGCTACCGGGTGCACGCCAAGCCGCGCGACGCGGACCCCACCCAGTGGCACCTGATCGGCACCTCTCCGCACTCGTCGCAGCTGCACAAGCCCGCGACGGTCTCCGGCGGCGGCAAGAGTGAGATCAGCAAGAGCCTGTTGGACGCCTTCGTCTTCGGCAGCGCCTACACCGCGGACATCGACCAGGACATGGACCTGGTGCAGGAGCTGCTGGAGCACGACTACTCCGACCGCTTCCGGGATCCAGAGGCGCACGACGTGCGCCCGTTGCTGGCCGAGAGCCGCTCACTGGGCTCGGTGATCAAACTGCTCACCCCGCGGGCCGAGTTCACCGACGAGTACAACGAGTGGCTGGGCACCATTCCGCCGCATGTCAGCGAGCTGGTCTTCACCGTGAAGCGCTACTACAAGCCCGAATGGGGCGATGACTGGCGCAGCCACTTCACCGTCGGCATCACCAACGGCCGCAAGGGCAATTCGCTGCGGCTGGATGGCGAGAAGATCATGGTCAACATGTTGCGGGTGGGCTTCGAGGCCGACGGGAGCTGGCGGTTGTTCAGCCTGCGCCCGGACTTCTCCCCCGCGGCGAAGGTGCAGACCGAGGACGACATCACGGCCTCCGTGGTGGTCCCCTCCGACGTCGACGCCGAGAGCCCGTCGGCCAAGTACGTGAAGAACTGTGAGCAGCTGCTCTTCCAGCGGCCCGACGACGCCATCCACCGCGGCTATGACAAGCAGACGGAGAAGGACATGGCCGGGGATGACTCGTTCATCTCCAACTTCCACCCGCTGACCCGGGACGAGGCCCGGCAGATGGTGGCCGACGCCCCGGGCCTGAGCACGTTCACCGAGCCGATGCGGGAGCGGATCATCCGCTTTGCCGAGGGCGCCGACGACGAGCACCCGCTCTTCCTGGCCGTCTCCTCCGAACCCCGGATCGTGGGTGAGGGCAAGCGCTCCAAGAATCCCCGCTACCTGCAGAAGCGCCCCGACCTGACCAATCCGGAGGCCACCGCGGCCGCGGACCTGGCCGCCCACCTGGTGCGCAAGGCCCCCACCAACCAGCCGGTCCGAATGCCGGTTGACGTGGTGGCCGCCGGACGACGCAACAATGCCGCCGAGACCGGGGTGCCGCCGTTGTGCGCCTACAACCCGCTGCACTACATGGAACTGCCGGAGTTGTTCATGGAGTTCATCAGCTCCATGACCGGCAAGTCCCCCTCCACCACGGGCGCCGGCTCCGAGGGCGCCATGACCAAGGCGCCATTCAACGCGTTGCCGTCGATCATCGACCTGAACGCCGCGCTGCTCAGCTTCGCCCTGACCGAGACCGACGGCTGGCTGAGCTCGGCCGGCGTGATCGGCCCGAAGGTGCGGGTGGACCACGACATCTCCCTGCTGGTGCCGGAGATCTTCAGCCGGATGTGGCCCGAGGAGCGCAAGGCCGCCACCCTGATCCAGGGCGGCTACCTGGAGAAGATCGCGGACTTCGAGCACGACGGCCGCACGGTGCAGGCCAGCCGGCTGGGCTACCGGATGAACGAGTTGTTCGCCACCCAGTACTTCGGCCGGATCTTCCTGCATCCCGACGTGGTCTTCACTCCGGAGATGCTGCGCCCCGAACTGCAGGATCCGGCGGTCTTCGCCGAAAGCGTCGACGTGATTGTCACCACCCACCAGCGGGTGGCCCAGACCTACTTCACCGACGGCACAGTTGATCTGGCCATCCCGCCGCTGCGGGCCCTGCTGGAGATCATGGCGCACGGCACCTCCGCCAAGGGCTGGACCCTGGACAGCCCGGACTTCCGCGCCCTGTTCACCCGGCAGGCCATTCTGGATTCGGGCTGGTATGCCCAGCGGCTGGCGGCCAAGCAGTCCGCCGACATCGCGCTGCTCAAGCATGGCGTCGCTGATCTGGCTCCCTTCGTGAAGAACGAGGGCAATGCCAGCCCGGTGCGGCGGCTGGGCCTCAACGAGCGGTTGGAGCGGCTCCAGCAGTCGCTGGCCGGGGTGCAGTCCCCCGGATACCTTGAGGCACTGAACGGAACCTTGGGACGTCAGGTCAATTTCGGGTGATCTCTGGCACGATGTCACGGGTGGAGAGCTTCGGGGAGGCGCTCAAGCGGCGTCGCAAGGATTCCGGCATGCGCCAGGTGGATCTGGTGGCAGCGCTGGAGCATGTCATTGCGCGCTCCACCCTGGCCAATGTGGAGGCGGGCCGGGAACGGCCGTCGGCCCGGCTGTGGGCGACGTTGCAGCGCTGCCTGCCGGAGTGGACCGAGGACCTGGCCCGGTGCCACCCGGACCCCACGATCTGCGCCCAGCACACCGTCGAGCTGGTGCCCTTCGACGTGCTGGAGGCCACCTACAGCTACACCTTCCGGGAGCACTCGTCGCCGGAGGAGATCCTGCTGACCCGCCGGATCCGGGCCACCGTGGACGGCGTCGACGGCTATGACCTGCAGATCACCAGCGACCGCTCGGCCTTCGGGCTGGAGATGGAGCCACTGTTCGGCGGCTGGATCGAGCACAGCGAGCACCGGCTGGGAGACGAGGCCAGCCGCTTCCTGACCCGCTTCCGGTTCGATCGCAGCCTGGCAACCGGTGAGGAGCACGAGTTTGCGCTGCGTTCCTGGGTGAACGGGGCAGACCCGGGGTGCACCGCCCAGTCCACCTTCACCACCCCCACCCAGCAGGCCCGGATCACGCTCAACTTCTGGGGCAGCCGGCAACCCAGCCGGGTCTGGCACTTCGGCCCGCTGGATGACCCGCCGTGCATCCCGGGTGATGGCCAGGGCTGTGACGAGCTGGAGCCGATGGCCCGCGGCAGCTATTCCTTGCGCCTCACCCGGCCGCAGCTGCACCGGATCTACGGCATCGGCTGGTCCTGGTGACCCGCTGCGTCGCGGCCGGCGGGATCGTCCCGGAGACCTGACCCCACCCTCCCCGGAGCAGGCGGCCAACGCATAGGGTGGTTGCCAACTCAACGAGGAGAGGCAATGACGCAAGCACTCCAGAACCAGCCCGACGAGGGCTCCGGCGAGCCGCAGAACCCCGGGCTCACCGCACTGCGTGAGATGCGCGAACAAGCCCTGCTGGGCGGCGGCCAGAAGCGGATCGATGCGCAGCACGCCAAGGGCAAGATGACCGCCCGGGAGCGGCTCTCGATCCTGCTGGACGAGGCCTCCTTCCAGGAGCTCGGCGCCCTGGCCACCCACAACACCACCGACTTCGGGATGGCCAACCATCGTTTCCCCGGCGACGGCGTGATCACCGGCTTCGGCAAGATCAATGGCCGACGGGTGGCCGTCTTCGCCCAGGACTTCACCGTGCTGGGCGGCTCCTTCAGCGAGGTGCAGGCGCAGAAGATCAGCCGGATCCAGGACCTGGCGCTGGAATCGGGCATCCCGCTGATCGGGCTGAACGACTCCGGCGGCGCCCGGGTGCAGGAGGGCGTGCGCTCCCTGGCCGCCTACGGCGAGGTCTTCTACCGCAATGTGGCCGCCTCCGGCGTGATCCCCCAGATCAGCCTGATCCTGGGACCGTGCGCGGGCGGCGCGGTCTACTCCCCCGCGCTGACCGACTTCACCGTGATGGTGGAGACCACCTCCAACATGTTCCTCACCGGGCCGGAGATCATCAAGGCGGTCACCGGTGAGGACGTCAGCGCGGAAGACCTGGGCGGGGCCTATGTGCACAACGGCCGCTCCGGCGTCGCGCAGTTCAATGCCGGCAATGAGCAGCAGGCGATCGAGACGGTCAAGCGGCTGCTCAGCTACCTGCCGCAGAACAACACCGAGGACGCCCCGGCGATCGTCGCCTATGACTCCCCGGACCGGATGGACGAGGCGCTGAACAACCTGGTGCCGGCCGACGACACCACCGCCTATGACATGCGCGACGTGCTGGACAGCGTCTTCGACGCGGGTTCGGTGATGGAGGTGCACGAGCAGTGGGCGGGCAATGCGCTGTGCGCCTTCGCCCGGCTCGATGGCCATTCCGTCGGGATCATCGCCAACCAGCCGATGGTGATGAGCGGCTGCCTGGACATCGACTCGTCGGACAAGATCAGCCGGCACATCCGGATCTGTGACATGTTCAACATCCCGATCATCACCTTCGTCGACTGCCCCGGCTACCTGCCTGGCGTGCAGCAGGAGTACGCCGGCGTGATCCGGCACGGCGCCAAGGTGATCTACTCCTACTGCCAGGCCACCGTGCCCAAGATGAGCGTCGTCACCCGCAAGGCGATCGGCGGCTCCTATGTGGCGCTGAGCTCCAAGCAGATGGGCAATGACGTGGCCTTCGCCTGGCCCAGCGCGCAGATCGCGGTGATGGGGCCGGAGGGTGCCGCCCGGCTGCTGAACCGACGCCAGATCCAGCAGGCCGAGGACCCGGCCGCGGAGGAGAAGCGCTTCGTCGACGAGTACCGGGAGAAGTTCTTCAACCCCTACCGGGCCGCCGACGTCGGGCAGATCGACGAGGTGATCGAGCCCTGCGAGACCCGCCCCCGGCTGATCCGTGCCCTGGAGGTGTTGCGCACCAAGGTGCAGACCAACATCCCCAAGAAGCACGGCCTGTTCCCGGTCTAGGAGGCCGACGATGAACAATCTTGGATGGGGCCTGGAGATGACCCTGGTGGGCATGGGCGTGGTCTTCGCCCTGCTCGCCATGCTGATGGGGGTGCTCACCCTGATCGGCCGGTTGGACCGCCCCGACGCCCCGAAGGCGGTTGAGCCCGACCCTGCCCCGGCGGCCCAGTCTGGCTCCACGGCGGCCGAGCCTGTCGAGGCCCCGCCCGCAACGATGGCCGAGCCTTCCGACACCACGGTGGCCGAGCCCGCCACCTCCACGCTGGCCGAGCCTGTCGAGGTCCCCGCGTCGTCGGTGGAGATCCTCACCGACGGTCTGACCGTTGACCAGGCCACGGCCGTCGCCCTCGCGGTGATCACCCACGCCGAGGTGCGACGCCAGCAGGCCGCCCCCGCCATGCGCACCCATGCGCCCGGCAGTCAGATCCACACCAGCCGCTGGGTCGCGGTGGGACGTGGTCAGCAGAACATGTCCTGGAACAGGAGATAGCCCGATGCGTCGCTACACCCTTTCGATCAACGGATCCGACCACGAGGTCGACGTCGAGGAGGTCACCGCCAACACCTTCCGGGTGCAGATCGCCGGCCACGGGGTCGACGTCCGCCTGCGGGACCACCAGGGCCTGGCCCAGGCCATGATCACGCCCCAGGTGGAGGTGGGCCGGCAGAATGTCGTGCAGTCCGTCGACGCCCACGACGTGCTCCCCGCCAGCCAGGCAACGGCCCCCGCGCCCACGCCGCGGCCGGTCGCGGAACCCGTCGCCACCCCGGCGGCGGCCAGCACCACCCCGGGTGCCGCCTCCTCGATGACGGCGCCGATGCCGGGCGTCGTGCTCTCCGTCAGCGCCCAGCCGGGCCAGAGCGTCAAGCGCGGCGACCCGCTGTTGGTGCTCGAGGCCATGAAGATGAAGAACGAGCTCAAGGCCACCAAGGACGGCGTCGTCGCGCAGGTGCTGGCCGAGGTGGGCGCGCAGGTGAAGTTCGGTGACCCGTTGGTGGTGTTCGAATGAACGTCGTTCTGATGGAGTCCACCATCGACCTGCTGCTGCGGGGCATCACGAATGTCACCTGGCAGTCGGTGGTGATGCTCGTCGTGGGCTGCGTGCTGATCGGGCTGGCGGTGGTCAAGGAGTACGAACCGCTGCTGCTGTTGCCGATCGGCGCGGGCTGCCTGCTGACCAACCTGCCGCTCTCCCCGCTGGTGGGCGACGAGGGAATGCTGACCGTGCTGCGCCACGCCGGCGTGGACAACGAGTTGTTTCCGCTGCTGATCTTCATCGGGATCGGGGCGATGACCGACTTCGGGCCACTGTTGGAGAACCCGAAGATGGTGTTGCTGGGCGCGGCCGGCCAGTTCGGCATCTTCCTGACCCTGATCCTGGCCGCCTTGCTGGGCTTCAGCCGCAATGAGTCGGCCTCGATCGGCATCATCGGCGCCATCGACGGCCCGACGTCGATCTATGTCAGCCGGCAGCTGGCACCCCAGTTGTTGGCACCAATCACGGTAGCCGCGTATTCCTACATGTCCCTGGTGCCGATCATCATGCCGCCGATCATGCGGCTGCTGACCACCAAGAAGGAACGCAGCATCCGGATGCCGTACTCGCAGCGCGAGATCAGCAAGCGCACCCGGGTGCTCTTCCCGATCATCGTGACCGTGATCGTCGGCATCCTGGTGCCCTTCGCCACGCCGCTGATCGGCATGCTGATGTTCGGCAACCTGATGCGCGAGTCCGGTGTGGTGGAGCGCCTGGTGGGCGCCTCCTCCAATGAGATCGCCAACACCGTGACCCTCTTCCTGGGTCTGGCGATTGGTTCCACGATGGTGGGCACGTCCTTCCTGAAGTGGTCGACGCTGATGATCCTGGTGCTGGGCCTGCTGGCCTTCTGCCTGGACACCGCGGCCGGCGTGATGTTCGGCAAGCTGATGAATCTGCTGTCCGGTGGGAAGTTCAACCCGCTGATCGGTGCCGCCGGCATCTCAGCCTTCCCGATGGCCGCGCGGGTCGTGCAGAAGGAGGCCTCGAAGGAGGACTTCGAGAACTTCATCCTGATGCACGCCATGGGTGCCAATGCCGCCGGGCAGGTGGCCTCGGTGGTGGCCGGCGGCGTGCTGCTGGCCCTGATGGGCACGGTCTGACAAGGCACGGCGCGGCCCGCTTGGGGACCGACGGGCCCTGACTCCGGGGAGTGACGGGCAATGCTGATTCCACGGAACCGGTGTAGATCAGCGGTTCCCCGGGCGGGCTGAGCTGGTGATCCCAGCACGTGTGGCGGTACTGGGCGTACTGCGCACGGGCTGGGATCAGCTGTTCTCTCGAGCACATTGGGCACCCCCAGAATGGCCTTGAATCCTAAATTTCATGAAGGAATCTCAGGATCATCTTGGCCTTCCGGGGCGCCCAACCCGTTGTGCGTACAAGTTGGTCACCGTACTGTCGGGTACATGAAGATTGGCTCCGACCCTGCCCAGGAGCAGCGATTGCGCAAACGCCTCGCCGCCGTGGTGCTGATTGCGGTGGCGGCGCTCTTTGCCGAGCCCGTCCTGGCCAACCAGTCCTCCCCCGTCGCGCCGATCATCCAGCAGCGCTGACCCTGACCCCCTGACGTGCCCCGGCCCTGCGGCCGGGGCACTTCTCATTGCCCCCTGGGTCAGTGAGTGCGAGGGACACCCGGTTTGCGCCACAAACTGCATTCTGATTCCGGGCCAGCGTCATAGGTGCACCGAGCCCCACTCAGGATGTGGTTTGTGGCACAGACAATCTGGGATCAGGCGACCAACCGCCTTCGGCGCGAGGCCCACCACTGGTCGCCCCGCCGGATCATGGCCAGGATCAGCGGTTCCACCTCATCCCAGCGATACATCACCTGTTCATAGGTGAGCCGAACCACGATGTACCCCAGGGCGCGCAACTGCAGATCCCGCTCCCGATCCTTGCGATAATTCTCCTCCCCGGTGTGGTGCGCCCTACTGTCCACCTCGATGATCAGCCGTTCCCCCACCAGCAGGTCCACCCGCCCAATCTGGCCAATCTGCACCTGGGTCTGGAGCAGCACCCCGTGCCGCTGGAGGCGCAGCCGGGTCAGGCTCTCCGTGCCGGATTCGGCCCAGGCGCACAGGGCCAACACGCGCTCGAAACGATCGCCCCGCCCCAGCGCGCAGGAGATGTCACCCTTCGTCATCTTCTTGAGGTTCACCAGGGAATCGGCTGCCACCACGAAATCCTCCGAGCTCAGGCAGTACCACGCGGCTCGTACGGCGAAGCCCAGATCATCAACCGCCGCCACCGGTGCCCGCTCCGGCCCGTGCAGGGGGCGGCACCGAACGACACCGGAAGGAAGCGAACGGTCCGAATAGTGTCGAGAGAAGCGCAGGTGGAGATCCGATGAGGCAGGCACCCAAACCCCTTCCCGCTTGAGCACGGAGACGCAGCTCACCACACCCCCGAGCCTGACGGCGCGCTTCGTCTCTTCGTCCGCGCCGCCATCCGCATACCAGCCCTTGCGGAGCCGGGTCAGTTTCCCGGCGGTCAGTGCATGCCTCACCTCGGTTTGACCCCAGCCAGCGGCCAGCAGATCCTTCGTTGTCCAGATGCCCCCGTGGGGGCTCGCGAGATTCTCCATACCCAGAGTGTTGAAATCTGGGCCCTTTCTGTGTCACGCCATCGGGCTGCCTGTGGACAACTCCGCCTGTGGACAACTTCTCAGACCCGGGGGCGCTGCGTGACTGCAGGCCGCCCCGAGGGTCCTGCCCCGCGACTGGCCACCGGTCTGCGCCACAAACTGCATCCTCGTTCCGTGCCAGAGCCATAGATGCACCGGGTCCCACTCAGGATGTGGTTTGTGGCGCAAACCAGCAGTGACGCGGCTCGGAAGGCCCGCGGGCGCCTTGATCCCGGGCATGGCGCCGGTCGCGGACTGGGTAACGCTGAGGCCTGTGCGGGCACTACCTGATGTGAACACCACAGACGCGGCTGCTTCGCGGTCATCCACGGCGAGACCGCAGACCGACTGATGGCCTACTGTCTGCGTCACGTGGGGCCGCAGTTGGCGGAGGACGTGGTGGCGGAGACCTTCGCCGTCGCCTGGCGCAAGCGGGACCATGCGCAGGGCCCTCATCGCGGCGGCCGCCGCGGCACCTGGAACCACCCAGTCCTCGAAGAATGGCACCATCACACTCACCCACGTGTGGCAAGGCCGGGGGAGAGAAGGGGCTCACCGTCACCCTACGGCTGGACGGCACCACACTCGATCTGGTCGAGTACCGGCAGCAGCAGCTGGCACCCACCGGCGGTGTGGCCGGCACCCTCGTCGAGAGCTATGACCCGCCCACCCTGACCAAGGGTTTCCCGAAGCCGTGATGTCGGCGGCGCCGCGAGGGCCCGTCGCTACTTGCCGGTGTGCCACTTGCGGATCAGGCGAATCCGGGAGTCCACCTGGTCCGTCGACGCCCGGGACAGCGGCGGGCCACCGGCCTGGCGTCGGAGCTCGGCATGGATGTGGGAGTGGGGGATGCCGCGGGAGCGGGCGTACTGGCTGACCAGCGAGTTCAGCTCCTTGCGCTTGGTCTCCAGCGCACGGTGCAGGCTGATCTCCGGAGCGACGTGTTCCTTCTTGTCCCGCCGTTCCTGCCGCTTGAGCTGGCGGCGCTGGCGTTCCCGCAGCAGGTCGGTCACCTGCTCGGGCTCCAGCAGCCCGGGCAGGCCCAGGTAGTCCTGCTCCTCCTGGGAGTTGGGCTCGGCATTCAGCCCGAACTGCTGGGAGTCGAACATCACGTGGTCGAACTGGGCGACGCTCTCCAGCGCCTCCCACTCCCCCAGCAGGTCATCGGAGGCCTTGGCGTCCTGGTTGGCCTGTTCCACCAGGAGGTCCTCCTGGGCGAAAAGGTCGTCCTCGTCGGACTTCTTCTTGCCGCCCAGCACGTGGTCGCGCTGCTGCTCCAACAGCGCGGCGTGGCTCAGGATCACCGGGACGGTGGGCAGGAAGACGGTGGCCACCTCCCCGCGGCGACGGGTGCGCACGAAGCGCCCAACGGCTTGGGCGAAGAACAGCGGGGTGGAGGTGGCCGTCGCGTAGACCCCGACGGCCAACCGGGGGACGTCGACGCCCTCGGAGACCATCCGGACCGCCACCAGCCAGCGGTCCTCGGAGGCACTGAAGGCCTCGATCCGCTTGGAGGCCCCTTCCTCGTCGGAGAGCACGACGGTGGGCTTCTGCCCGGTCACGTGGTGCAGGATCTTGGCATAGGCCCTTGCCTGGGTCTGGTTGGTGGCAATCACCAGGCCGCCGGCGTCGGGCACATGCCGCCGCACCTCACTGAGCCGGATGTCGGCGGCCTTGAGCACCGACTGCATCCACTCGCCCTTGGGGTCCAATGCGGTGCGCCAGGCATGGGCGGTGAGATCCTTGGTGAGCGCCTCGCCCAGATTGGCGGCCAACACCTCACCGGCCTTGGTCCGCCAGCGCATCGGCCCGCCGTAGGCCATGAAGATCACCGGACGCACCACATTGTCCCGCAGCGCCTCGGCGTAGCCGTAGGTGTAGTCGGCCCGGGACTGCTTGGCCCCCGACGGCAGCTCCTCGTAGTTGACAAAGGGAATCGGGGACTCGTCGGAGCGGAACGGGGTACCGGTCAGCGCCAGCCGACGGGTGGCCGGCAGGAAGGCCTCCTGGATGGCGTCGCCCCAGCTCAGGGCGTCGCCGGCGTGGTGCACCTCGTCCAGGATCACCAGGGTCTTGAAGTTCTCGATGCGGGCCCGGTAGTGGTGCACCCGGGCGGCGACACCGGCATAGGTCACCGCGATCCCGTCGAACTCCTTGGAGCGGCCGCGCTTGGAACCTCCCAGGCCCGGGTCGATGTTGATCCCCACCTTGCTGGCCGCCTCAGCCCATTGCACCTTGAGGTGTTCGGTGGGGGCGACGACGATGATGCGGGCCACGATCCGGCGGTGCAGCAGCTCGGCCGCCACCCGCAGCGCGAAGGTGGTCTTCCCGGCGCCGGGGGTGGCGACGGCCAGGAAGTCCCGGGGCTCGTCACGCAGGTAGAGGTCAAGCGCCTCCTGCTGCCAGGCGCGCAGGCTGCGGGCGGTGCCCCATGGGGCGCGCCCGGGCCAGGCCGGCGAAATGTTGTGTTCGAAGGCCGAGGTACTCATTGCGCTGCACCCCTCCCCCGGGCTGACGGTGCGGCCGAGCCGCGGCGGGGCAGTGACATGGGAGACCGAGGTTACCCGAACCCGAGGCGCTGGCCTTACTCGTCATCAGCCAGATCAAAGCGAATCCTGCCATCGAGCGCCCGGACCACCTGGTGCCGACGGCCGCGCGCCGGAGTGCGCGCAGATCTGGCTTCCGTGGGCCCATACCCCACACTTCCCCAAGCACGGGCGAGGAACACCACCCACCGGTCCAAGGGCTGTGACATGGGTCACATAACCCCTAGTAGGACCTACGTACAAGTCAACCGAACAACATCTAATCACCTAGTCACAGTGGGATTACTAGCTGAAGATCTCCCGAGTTGGACCCTCGTCCCATTGCATCCACACGGGCTGGATGACAGCATTGATCACGGCGGTGGGGACCGCTGCAAGAAAACTTCGGGGGTCGCGGGGCCATCGGAGACAAGACTTCCCGGCGGGGGCCGGAAGCAGATGATCCTTTGCTCCAGACCCTTTTCGGAAGGACTCCAACATGATCGCTCTGATCGTCGCAGTCGTCGCGCTGTGGGCCGTTGCCGGCTTCCTGTGGGTGGCCGACAGCAAGACCGCCCGGCCCAGCATCGACGCCGTCCTGGCCGACCGCAGCGAGCCGATCACCCGGCAGGAGTACCAGGAGCAGCAGGCCGCTCAGGCTGCTTGAAGAGATCCCGTGGAGCCGCCTCAGGCCGCCGCGCAGTAGCCGCGGCGGTTGCGGCGTCGGTGACGCGCGGACGCCCGCTGGACCTACTGCGCAAGAGCTGGGGCCGGCAGACAGTCCGGCACGCCACAGCCGGGACATGACTGATCAGTCTTTCCCCAGACACCGCTTCGTGACACGGAATCGTCACGGCGCAGGCCCGGCCCCCGTCTCGGGGTGGCCGGGTCCTGTCGTGTCCGGCCCGGGTTGGCTCGCAAAATTCCCAGACCCGGTGTCCATCCGCGGGATCGACCCGCTAGAGTTTCCCCGCCTCGACGATGAGGTGCGGTGTTCGGGGGATCACCGCTGGAACCCCCGAACAGGAGCGCCCATGACCCCGCTTGCTCTCGTCGCCGCACTGGTCAGCCTCTGGCTGCTGGCCGGCATGCTCTGGCTGGCCGACAGCCCGGCCCCCACCCAGATGGCCGACGTGATTCTCTCCGCCACGGACGACGAGGTCACCGCGCCATTGCAGATCGCCTGCTGAGGCGCCTAACCGCCCGGCGAGCGAGCCCTCACTCAGAACAGCCGCGGGATGTTCTGGGCCCCGATCACCACGGACAGCAGCACCAACAGCCAGGCGAAGGCCAGCTGCAGGGCCGCCGGGTCCGCCCGGCGGGCAATCCGGGCACCGCCCAGACTGCCCGCCGACGCCCCCAGTGCGAAGGGCAGGATCACCGCCCAGTCCAGGTGCACCCCGATCGCCAGCCGGGAGGCCAGGGCGGTCAGGCAGTTGATGGCAATCACCAGCAGGGAGGTGGCAATCGCCTCCCGCACCCCGAAGCCCAGCACCAGGATCAGGGCCGGCACGACGGCGAAACCACCGCCCACCCCGAAGAAGCCGGTCAGCAGGCCCACCCCGGTGGCGGTCAGCAGCAGTTGCCAGAAGGGCCGGGCCACCCCGCTGCCGTCGGGCCGCCCCCGTCGCCGGGAGCGCAACATCACTCCGGCCACCACCAGCAGCAGGGCGCTGAACAGGCTGAGCAGGAGTTCCCCGGGGATCCGGGCTGCAGCCGCGGAGCCGACCATCGAGCCGACGATCCCCAGGGCGCCGAAGACCAGGCCGTCGAGCCACCGCACCCGGCCGGCCCGGGCATGCGGCCACAGCCCGATCAGCGATGAGATGGCGATGATGACCAGTGAGCCCTCCGCGGCGGCGTGCGGGCTCTGGTGCAGCAGGTAGACCAGCAACGGGACGGTGAGGATGGCCCCACCGCCACCGAGGCTGCCCATCACCAGACCCACCAGCAGGCCGAACGGAAGGGTCCACCATGCCATCAGCTCCACCGGCGTCCGGCCTCCTCAGCCCACCCGCAGGGCGATCACCCGGCCGGCCAGGCTGAGCACCCGCAGGTTGCCGAAGCTGGCCCCGGTCTGGTCCGGCAGCGGCTGGTAGAAGTGCTCGGGTTCGGTGGCCGGCTCATTGCGGTTGACCACCGCTGCCCGGGTGCCGACCTTCGCGCTGCCCTGGAATTGTCCGTCGATGCTGTCCACCTGGATCGTCACCCGTCGCCAGGTGACATCGCTGGGCAGGGCGGGGCGGGCCTCACCGGTGGCCGCGTCCAGGAAGGTGCGTCCGGTGGGCTCGGTCACCACGACGCCGGTGCCGCTGGTGCCCAGCGCCCCGGCATCCTTGCCGGCCAGCTGGAAGGGTCGGCTGGTCCACAGCCGACGTCCGGTCTCGGGGTCGATCCGGGAGACCACCATCCGGCCGCCCACCACCTCGCCGTTGTGGCGGACCGTCCCGGCCTTCCACTCGCAGACGAGGGTGACGTCGGTGCGGGAATTGCAGCCCATGTCGGCCCCCGGCAGGCTCCACCGGGTCTTGCCGGTGGCCGCCTCGAAGCCCAGGGTCAGCCGCCGCTGGGGCATCGGCTGGGCCACCGTGGCGCGCGGCAGCCGGGCCGTGCCGTAGATCACCGGCCCGGCGGCGTTGAAGGTCCAGCCGGCGCTGGGCGAGAGCTTGCCGAACATGTCGGCCTCCAGCCGGTGCCAGATCAGCTTGCCCTTGCGTTCCACCCCGATCGCGGCCTTGCGGCTCTTGGGTTCCAGGAAGCGGACCAGGCCGTAGCGGCCCAGGTCCTCATAGCTGTCGCCGGCGTCCGGCAGGGGGTGGGAAGACCTGGTGCCGTTGGCATCCAGCCGCACCTCGACGGGCTTGACCCCGGTCAGCGCCTTGGCGCAGACGGCATTGCGGTCATCCTGGCAGACCTCGGGGAAGCTGGTGAACTGGAAGACGTCGGAATCGGCCACGGCCTTGCCGCGCTGCTGGATGTCCAGCAACCGCATCCGGGAGCGCTGGCCGGGGCCGCGCAGGGGTTCCAGGATGGCGACGTAGCGTTCCTTCAGCACGGTCACCGGCATCGCCACCTCGGGCGGGACCATCGAGGAGCTCACCCGGTGGGCCCAGGTCACCGACCCGGTGACCAAGTCCAGCTCCTGGACCTCCAGGTGCTTGTTGACGCTGGCCACCACGATGGCGTGCCCCATCACATTCACCACGTCGCTGGCCGGGCGTGACTGGGTGCTGCTCCACACCAGCGCCGCCTCGGTGGGCTGGTTCACCACCGTTTCCGACGGTGAGGCCTCCCCCGGGGACCTGCTCACGGTCGGCTGACTGGAGGGAGGGGTGCTCTCCGCCTCGGGAGCGCCCGGCCGGGTGACGGAGGTGCACCCCGACACCATCAGGAGCCCAGCGGAACCGAGCAGCGCGATCCGCTGCAGGGGTCCGGGATTCTGGGCACGCATGCCCCAAAGCCTACGCGGCTTGAAGCTCCGTCCGGCGCCACTCTCACGTGGGCCCGCCAGCTCCACCCGGCACGCGTCGGCGGGTGGTTCTGGGAATCGACCTCTGGAACCGGCCCGGCCCCGCGCTTCTGGCGGGAGAGGCCCGCTGCCGACGGATCCGGTGGTCACTTTCCAGAAGTGGACGGATGACCGCAATTCTCCGCGAGCCTTCAGCCCGCTGACTCAGGGTGCGGTGCTCGCGGCCTTCCGGGGTGACCGCGCCCGGGCCGACCCCGAACCTGCCGCGGAGAGCCACGGCAAGGACGGGGGTTGCGAACCTGCGACGGTGAGTCCCGGCCAGGACGAGGGGGGAAGGGTTCGAGGGAAGTCCCGGGGTGTTGGGGAGCCTCCACTGTGGCGCGGGGTGGCTGGTCAGCGGCGGTGCAGCAGCTTGTCCAGCGCCGACTTCTTGGTCTTGGGGTGATTCTTCTCCCCCGTGCGCTCGTCGAGCTCGATCCAGCGAGAATCGCAGCCGGGGCAACGGTAGACCGGGGCGCCCTCGACCTCATCCTTGGTCTTGAGGATGCCGCAGGCGTCCTGACAGGTATTTGCCTCAAGGAATCGTGCCGCCATGGTTCACATGGTGCACCCCGGGTCAAAGAATCTCCAAGCCGGATACCCAAGCCCGCTTGGTTTCCCGGACTCAGAGGCGCCCCCGGCCGGAGCCGGGGGCGCGTACCTGGCGTCGTTCCACGTGGAACGGTGTCCGGATCAGCTGGCGCTGGTCAGGTGGTAGACGGTGGCGCCGCCCACCGTGGTCGACGTGAAATTGGCCGCCACCCACTCACTGATCTCGGAGGCCGGACCGGACTTGCCGCCGGGGCCACCAACCATCCCGCCGCCGGAGATGAAGTAGGTGATGTCTGCGTTGGCGACGTAGGCCTTGAACTGCTCCAGGGTGACGTTGTTGTCGGTGCCGCTCCAGCCGCCGATCGACATCACCGCCGTGTCCGAGTTCAGGATGTAGCCGGCCGCGGTCTGGTCACCGATCACGGCGGCCGACCACTTGGAGCTGGTTTGGTTCAGCAGGGCCACCAGCTCGGAATTGGCCGACGCCGACCCGCCAGGCCCGCCGGCCCGGGCGCCGTCGTTCCGGGCCTGCTGGGTGGTCCCGGTGCTGGCGCCGGTACCCGAGGTGGTGCCCGTGCCGGCGGTGGTTCCGGACTGGGTGGTCCCCGACTGGGCAGTCCCGGACTGGGCAGCGCCCGACTGGCTGGTGCCACTGGGGGCGGCCGGCGGGTTACCAGTGGGGGTGGTGCCCTGCTGGCTCGTCCCGGACTGGCTGGTGCTGCTGGTGCCGGACTGGGTGCTGCCGGACTGGGCGCCATCGGTGCCGGTGGGCGGGGTGCCGCCCATCTGACCGCCGCCACCCATGCCCATCTGGCCACCCGCGACGGCGGGACCGGAGGCCGGCATCGATCCGGTGTGGGCGACGTTCACGGTGCCGACGGTCCAGGCCACCGACGGGGCGGCCGCGCTCAGCGAACCCACCAGCAGGGCGCCGACAGCCAGCTTCTTCAGCGTCGCATTGTCCTTGGCGACGCCGAGTGCCACATAGGCCATCGCCCCGGCGATCCCGCCCACCAGGGCGACATAGCGGACCCAGGAGTGCCAGCCCGACGCGTTCAGGGCCAGCAGGTGGGAGCCCCAGCCCGCGGTGACCGCGACGGCCAGGCCCAGCACGGTTCGCCAGGCGACGCCCAGGACCCCGTCGCGACGCCCCTTGCGGAAGACCTCCAGGCCGGCCACCGCGATGGTGGCGGCGATCCCGGGGGTCAGGGCGACGGCGTAGTAGGAGTGCACGGTGCCCTCCATGAAGCTCAGCACCAGCGCGGTGGAGAGCAGCCAGCCGCCCCAGATCACCAGCGAGGTGCGGGCCCGGTCGGTGCGGGGGGCGCGGCCGCGGGCCACCAGGCCGGCCACCAGCAGGATCAGCGCGGCGGGCAGGAACCAACTGATCTCGGTGCCGAACTGGCTGTTGAACATCCGGAAGATCCCCGCGGTGCCGCCGAAGCCACCCCCACCGCCTCCGCCGCCGCCATTGCCGGAGCCGCCGACGATGCGTCCCAGGCCGTTGTAGCCCAGCGCCAGCTCCCACAGGGTGTTGTTGGTGGAGCCGCCGATGTAGGCGCGCTTGGCCGCCGGCCACAGCGAGACCAGGGCTATGAACCAACCCGCGGAGACGATCATGGAGACCAGCGCGGCCAGCAGGTGGCCAGTCCGGGTCTTCAGGTTGTGGCGCGAGGCAAGGAAGTAGGCCAGCACGAAGCCGGGCAGCACCAGCAGGCCCTGCAGCATCTTGGTGAGGAAGGCGAAGCCGATCGCGGCGCCGGCGGCGATCATCCAACCCAGGGCGGCGTGGCTCGTGCGGGAGGTGGCTTCGGCGGGCTCAGCCAGCGTGGCCCCGCGCTCGGACACCGTGGAGCCGGCATCGGCCACCGTCGACGAATCCAGCGCGCGCACGACGAGGTAGCCGGCCAGGCTCATCAGCAGGGTGAGCATCGCGTCGGGATTGTCGAAGTGGAACATCAGTGCGGCGACGGGGGTGGCCAGCACCAGGGCGCCAGCAACCAGCCCGGCCAGGTGACCGTGCCAGCGGCGGACCGCGGCGGCCACCGTCGCCACCGTCCCGACGCCCATCAGGGCCTGCGGCAGCAGCAGGGAGAAGGAGGAGAAGCCGAAGATCCGGGCGGACAGGCCCATCACCCACAGCGAGGCCGGGGGCTTGTCCACGGTGATGGCATTCGCGGAATCCAACGAGCCGAAGAGCCAGGCCGTCCAGCTCTGGGTGCCGGACTTCACCGCGGCGGCGTAGAAGTCATTCGCATAGCCGCTGATGGTCAGGTTCCACAGGTAGACGACGGCGGACAGGGCCAGCAGGGCCCACAGCGCCGGCCGGGCCCAGGCCGGGTCCCGGCGGGAACCGAGCAGGAAGCGGGCCAGCCGGCCCCGTTCGGCGGGTGTCCCGGATGCCGTGTGGGCACCGGTTCCCGCCTCGGTGCCGACCAGCCGCTGGAACTGCGCGTCGAGTTCACCAAGATGGGCAGGAAGGGCACCCTGGTGCGGGTGATCCAAGGGCCCTATGACCCGGCGCAGTCCGACCTGCACACCGAGGGCTGGGAACTGGAGATGGAGCGCTTCAACCAGTGGCTGCAGGCCAATGCGACGCCCGTGGACGGAGGTGCCCGATGAGCACGACGGTCACCACCGTGCGGCAGAAGCCGCTGATGGACATGAAGCAGATCCTGCTGATGAACCTGGGCTTCTTCGGCATCCAGTACTCGTTCGGCATGCAGCAGACCGCGATCAACCCGATCTACTCCATGTTGGGCGCCAGCCCCGACGAGCTGCCGCTGCTCAACCTGGCTGGCCCGATCACGGGCCTGTTCATCCAGCCGCTGATCGGCGCGCTGAGCGACCGGACCTGGATTGAGAAGGGCTTCTTCCGCGGCCGCCGCCGTCCCTTCTTCCTGATCGGCGCCATCGGCTGCGCCGTCTGTCTGTTCCTCTTCCCCTTCGTCTGGGCGGTGTGGATGGCCGCGCTGCTGCTGTGGCTGCTGGACGCCAGCAACAACACCGCGATGGAGCCCTACCGCGCCTTCATCGCCGACAAGCTGCCCCCGTCGCAGCTGGGCAAGGGCTTCCTGGCGCAGAGCTTCTTCACCGGCCTGGGCATCACCCTGGCCAACCTGTCGATCAGCCTCTTCCAGGCCATCTTCGGCCTGGGCACCGGCGTCGGCATCCCCAAGTGGGCCTTCGGCGCCTTCATGCTGGGCTCGGTCTGTTCACTGGTGACCGTCCTCGTCTCGGTCATCTCGACGCCGGAGAATGTTCCCTCCGACGCCGAACTGGCCGCGCTCAAGGAGAAGAAGAGCAGCGGCGGCGCCGGCGCCTTCCTCCGCGAGATCGGCGACGCGATCGTCGACATGCCCACCGCGATGAAGGTGCTGGCGTTGGTCTACTTCTTCCAGTGGTACGCCATGAACTGCTACTGGCAGTTCATCAGCCTGTGCATCGCCAAGGTGCTCTACGGCACGACGGACACCAAGTCGGCGCTCTACCAGGAGGCCGTGGCGCAGACCGGCAAGGTGAATGCCACCTACAACATCGTCACCTTCTGCATCGCCTTCAGCCTGGTGGCGCTGGCCAAGAAGCTGGGCGCCAAGTGGGTGCACGCCATCTGTCTGTGGTGTGCGACGGCCGGGTTGCTGATCTTCCCGCACATGAACAATCGCTGGCTTGAGATGGTGGCCATCGTCGGTCTGGGCATCGCCTGGGCCTCGATCATGGGCGTGCCGTACATCATGGTGGTGCGGATGATCCCGTCCACCCGCTACGGCGTCTACATGGGCATCGTCAACATGATGATCGTGATCCCCATGCTGATCCAGACGCTGACCTTCGGCTGGGTCTACAAGCACCTGCTGGGTGACAACCCGGTCAATGCGATCACCTTCGCAGCGATCCTCCTGGCGATCGCCGGCGTCGTGATGCTGTTCATCAAGGAGCCGCCGATCGTCAAGGACGTCGATGACCTCACAACCGCCGTCCCGATGGGAGCCCACTGATGAGCCAGACCAACCAGATGCAGATGAACGACTACCAGACGATCGTGGTGGGCACCGACGGGTCGGCCCTGGCCGGCCCCACGGTGGCCCGCGCGGCCTGGCTGGCGCTGCGTGAGGACGCGGACCTGATCATCGTGTGCGCGTGGTCCAGCATCTCGCGTCGCGCCGAGGCGAAGAATGTGAACTCTTTGGGCAATGACCCCTCCAGCCTGGGGCAGGTGCACGGCCGGCAGGCCGCGACGAAGGCGGTGCAGGACGGGGTGGCGATCGCCCGGAGCTACGGCGCCCGGGTGAAGGCGGCGCTGCTGGTGGACGGGGAACCGGGTTCCGCCCTGCTGCAGATTGCCGGTCAGCACCAGGCCGACCTGATCGTGGTGGGCGCCATCCAGGACGTCTCCATCGCCGACCGACTGCTGGGCACGGTGGCCACCGACGTGGTCAAGCGCGCAACCTGCGAGGTGCTGATCGTGCGCCCCTCCATGCCGGTCACCGAGCTGGTGGTGCCGGAGGACAACCCGGACGCTCCCCCGGTGCCGGAGGAGGTCCCGGTGGACTGGGGCGAGGCCGACACCCCGTCGGGCGAATAGCCCCACCCTGTCCGAGCTCGAGGCCCGGCCATCCACTCCGGTGGGTGGCCGGGCTCCTTCTTGCCCTCCGCCACGATCTCCCGAGCCCACACCATCACCCGCCCCGGTCCCCGAGCCTGTCGAGGGGTATTGCTGCTCAACCGTCCAATTCTGGAAATCGACCACGAGATTCTCCGGGATCCAGCCGTCCCCGCGCGGTCTCCTCTGGAGGTCGAAATCCAGAGGTCATTTCTCAGAATTGGTCCATCGACCCACTCGTCGGGCTGGGTCTAGGCTGGGCCCACCAGCGTCCAGGGAGGCACGCCATGACCGAGTTCTTCGAGACCTTCAACAACGGCGCCCGCTACCTGCGCGAGGAGAAGGAGTTCCAGAAGGTCAACGTGGTGCAGGCCAAGCGAGCGGGCCGTGGGCCACAGCCGCTGGATCTGGAGTCGGGCCGGATCGTGCTGGTGCGCCCGGGCGAACGGGTGGCCAGCCGGGGTCTGACCGTGCAGCGCGCTTCCGCCGATGAGTACCAGGCCACGGGCCGGGTGGCCGTACACGCCTATCTGGACGGCGGGGAGTTGCGGCACGACGACCCCTACCTGGACGTGCTGCGGGATGTCGCCTCCCGGGACCGGCAGGCGGAGGTCTGGGTGGTGCTGGATCAGGACCGGGTGGTGGGCACGCTGACCTGGTGCCCGGAGGGGTCGCCGCTGCGGGAGCTCGCCGGGCCGGGTGAGGGCGAGTTCCGGATGCTCGCCGTCGATCCGGCCGCCCAGGGTTCCGGCGCCGGCCGGTTGCTGGTGGAGGCCGCCGTCTCCCGGGCGCGCGCCGACGGGCTGGCCGCCATTGTGATCTCCTCCTCGCCGTGGATGACCACGGCCCATGCCCTCTACCGCTCGCTGGGCTTTGTCCGGGCGCCGGAGCTGGACTGGTCTCCCCGCCCCGACGTCCAGCTGCTCGCCTTCCGCCTGGAGCTCTGACAGGCCACCGCACGCCACCACAGTCCCCGAGCCTGACAAGGGCCTCGACAAGCTCGGCCACCGTGCTTGGGCCACTGCCCACGTCACGCCACCATGGTCCCCGAGCCTGTCGAGGCGCCGCTACGAGCGCGAGGAACGAGCGGGAAGCCCGCCCGGGCAGGCGACGAAGGAGCCGGTGCGCCCGGGCGGAACAGAGAGCACGGAGCGAAGAGACTCCCACCCCTTACCCAACACCAGCCAAACCACAGCCCAGCGACGAACGGAACCACCGCTGGGGGCTCGGGGGGCGCAGCGCCCCCGATGGCCGGGCAAGCGACGAAGGAGCCGGTGCGCCCGGGCGGAACAGAGAGCAAGGAGCGAAGCGACTCCAGAACAGAAAGAACCCGACCACCCACCGAAGTGGATGGCCGGGCTCCATCTGAAGCTGGGATCGGGACGAAGTCCCGACCGGGGGACACGGGGCGGAGCTCCCGTGTGTCAGCTGAGCGCCTCGCGGGCGAGCGCTCGGGCCTCGGCCGTGTCCTTGGCACCGAGCACGGCCTCGGCGGCGGCCTTGCACTGCTCCGGGGTGACCTTGGCCAGCTGGGCGCCGACGGCCGGGATGGCGGCGACGGCCATCGACAGCGAGGTGACGCCCAGGCCCACCAGCACGCAGGCAAGGTAGGGATCGGCGGCGGCCTCACCGCAGACGCCCACCGGCTTGTCGAGCTTCTGGCCGGCCGCGGCGGTCATCCCGATCATGGCCAGCACGGCGGGCTGCCAGGGGTCGGTGAGCTTGGCCAGCTTGGGGCTCATCCGGTCGGCGGCCATCGTGTACTGGGTCAGGTCATTGGTGCCGATGCTCATGAACTCGACGTGCTCCAGGAACTTCTCGGCCTGGACGGCGACGGCGGGCACCTCCACCATGATGCCGGGCTTGAGGCCGCGTTCCCGGCACATCGCGGCAAAGTCCTTCGCCTCGTCGATGGTGGCGATCATGGGAGCCATCACCCAGGTGGGCTTGCCGTCGCTGGCGGCCTTGATGGCATCCAGCTGGTTGGTGAGCAGCTCGGGCTGGTCCTCGGCAATCCGGACGCCGCGCACGCCCATCGCCGGGTTCTCCTCATCGTCGAAGTTGGCGAACTTCAGCGGCTTGTCGGAGCCGGCGTCGAGGGTGCGCACGACGACCTTCTTGCCGGGGAAGGCACCGATCACCTCGCGGTAGATCTTGGCCTGCTCCTGGATGCCGGGCTCGTTCTCCGCGCTGAGGAAGCACAGCTCGGTGCGGAACAGGCCGATGCCGGCGGCCTCGCTCGCGGCGGCGCGCCCGGCGCCGGCACCATCCTGGACATTGGCCAGCACGTCGACGGGGGTTCCGTCGGCCAGCTGGGCGGGACCGCGCCAACTGCGGATGGCCTCGCGACGCTCGTGGTCGGCCTGCACCAGACCCTCGGCCTCGGCCGGGTCGACGCCGGTCCTGACGGTGCCGGCGGCGCCGTCGATCAGCAGCGGCGTGCCGGCGGCGATGCCCTGCAGGGCGGAGACCGCGACGATGCACGGGATGCCCAGCTGGCGGCTGATGATGGCGGTGTGGCTGGTGGGGCCGCCCAGCTCGGTGACCAGACCGATCACCAGGGTGGGGTCCAGGCCGGCGGTGTCGGCGGGCGCCAGGTCATCGGCCAGCAGGATCGAGGGCACCTCCGGGGTGGGAACACCCGGCTCGGGCTTGCCCAGCAGCTCGGCGATCACCCGGTCCCGGATGTCCTTGAGGTCGGTGGTGCGTTCGGCCATCAAGCCGCCGATCTTCTCGAACATGATCACGAACTCGTCCGTGGTGCGGGCCACGGCCAGGTGGGCGGGGATGCCGGTCTTGATCTTCTTGATGATGGCCTTGTGCCAGCCCTTGTCGCTGGCCATGGAGGCGTTGGCCTCCAGCACATTGGCGGCGACGCCGGTGGCATGCGACGCACGCTGGGAGAGGCGGCTGCTCACGGCGGCGGCCGCGGCCTGGAAGCGTCCGGCCTCGGCTTCGCGGCCTTCCTCGGGAAGATTGGGGCTGTGTTCGGGCAGCTGCGGGCGAGGAGCGGTCCAGATCGCCGGCGCGTAGGCGACGCCCGGGACAACGCCGGTGCCGCTGATTTCGGATGCACTGTTCATTGGGAAAAACCCTTCCAAGTCTGGCCTCACGCCGCGGCCGTCGACGGCCGCCAGCATCGGGGCACCATCTGCTTCCACGCAGGTGTGCCAACACCCTAGACCACCTCTGTGACGCTTTCGAGGGGGTCCCAGCGAAATCAGCCGCGGGAGAAATGTCACAGCAGGAAGGTTCAAAAAGCCTTGCGCCAGCGACTCCCAAGCCATACGATTCAACATAATCAGACATGTTCCAACAAGGTTTCATGTTTGTTTCGGCACCAGATTGCGCCAACGGAGGCGCCCAGGAGGTTCCCACCGCATGTACGCCGAGGAGCGACGTCAGCTGATCGTCCAGCTCGCCCGTAGCCAGGGGCGGGTGCAGGTCAGCAGCGCCGCGGAGCAGTTCAACGTCACGCCGGAGACCATCCGTCGGGATCTGGAGGTGCTGGATCGCCAGGGCGTGCTGCACCGGGTACACGGGGGCGCGATGCCCTCGGAATTCCTGCCGCTGGGCGACCTCGCCGTCGTGGACCGGGAGAACAGCGCCGCGGAACAGAAGGAGCGGATCGCCCTCAAGGCCCTCGAACTGCTGCCCACGCAGCCCTACAGCTCCATCCTGCTGGACGCCGGCACCACCACCAACCGGCTGGCGGCCCTGATCCCGGCCAGCAGCAAGCTCACGGTCTTCACCAATTCCCTGCCGATCGCCGCCACCCTGAGCGCCCGCACCAGCGTCGACGTGCAATTGCTCGGCGGCCACGTGCGCGGCGTCACCCAGGCCTGCGTCGGCGGCAACACCGTCGCCTGGCTGAACAAGCTGCGGGTGGACGTCTGCTTCGTGGGCACCAATGGGATCAGCGCCGCCCACGGCCTGTCCACCCCGGATTCCGAGGAAGCCATCGTGAAGGAACACATGGTCCACTGCGGACGCCGGGTGGTGGTGCTGGCGGACAGCCGCAAGTTCGGCGCCGAGACCGCCACCAGTTTTGCCACACTCGACGACATCGACGTGATCGTCACGGATGCCGTCTCCGATCTGCAGCGGGAACGCTGCACCGAACGAGGAATCGAGGTCGTCGTCGCATGATCATCACCTTCACCGCCAATCCCAGCCTGGACCGCACCGCCCAGGTGGAAGGCGTCGTCACCCGGGGTGGGGTGAACCGCCTGGGGCCGGCCACCAGCGAACCCGGCGGCAAGGGCGTCAACGTCGCCCGCGCCATCCACCTGGCCGGTCAGGACGTGGTAGCCGTGCTGCCCGCCGACGACGGCGACCCGCTGCTGCTGGGCCTGGACTCCCTGGGCGTGGCCTACCGTAATGTGCCGATCGGCTCGCCCGCGCGCTCCAACCTGACCCTGGTGGAGGCCGACGGCACCACCAGCAAGTTCAACGAGCCGGGCCCAGCCCTGGGCGAGGAACTGCTGGTCACCCTGCGCAACACCGTGGTGGGCGCCGCCCGCACCGCCAATGGCGGGGTGGCCACCTGGGCCGTGCTGTCCGGTTCTTTGCCGCCCGGCACCCCGACCAATGCCTACGTCCACCTGGTCAACCAGCTGCACGAGCTGGGCGTCAAGGTGGCCGTCGACACCTCCGACGCCCCGCTGCAGGCCCTGGCGGCCGCCCTGCCGACGACCGCTCCCGACCTGGTCAAGCCCAATTCCGAGGAGCTGGGCCAGCTGTGCGACACCGACGGACTGGCGCTGGAGGCGGAGGCGGCCAAGGGCAACTGGGCTCCGGTGCTGGAAGCGGCCCACCGGCTCACCGCGCAGGGGATTGGCCAGGTGCTGGTCACCCTGGGTGGCTCCGGCGCCCTGCTGGTCACCGCCGACGGCGCCTGGCACGCCACGCCGCCGCGGATCGACGTCGCTTCCACCGTGGGTGCCGGCGACTCCTCGCTGGCCGGTTACCTGCTGGCCGACGTGGAGGGCCTGGACGCCCCCGAACGCCTGCGCCGGGCCGTCGCCTACGGCTCCGGGGCCGCGGCCCTGCCGGGCTCCCAGCTCCCGTCGCCCGAGCAGACCCTGCCCGAGCAGGTCACCGTCACCCCCGTCGGCTGACCCCCAGAACGCAGCAGCACCCACCGCAGTACCAACCCTGGAAGGTTGCACATGTCAACACCATCACTGATCGAACCGGGCCTGGTGGCCCTGGACACGGATCTGGGCGCCACCAAGGACGACGTGATCCGCGGCCTGGCCGGGATCGTCGCCGCCACCGGGCGCGCCGAGGCCGACGGCCTGGCCGCCGACGCGCTGGAGCGCGAGGGCAAGTCCCCCACCGGGATGCCCGGCGGCTTCGCCATCCCGCACTGCCGCTCCGCCGCGGTGAACACCGCCTCACTGGGCTTCGCCCGGCTGAGCACTCCGGTCGACTTCGGCGACAAGGGCGGCCCGGCCGACCTGGTCTTCCTGATCGCCGCCGCCGAATCCGGTGGCGCGGACCACATGAAGTTGCTCACCAAGCTCGCCCGCGCGCTGGTGAAGAAGGACTTCCTGACCGCGCTGCGCGAGGCCCGCACCCCCGACGAGATCGTCACCCTGGTCCGGGGCGTGGTGGAGCCCGAGGCCACGCAGGACGCTGCTCCCGCCGCTGCCGCTGCCGCCGGTTCCACGGCGGTCGGGACTGCCGCTTCCACCACGTCCGGCAGCGACGGTGGCAAGCCGTCGATCATCGCGATCACCGCCTGCCCCACCGGCATCGCGCACACCTACATGGCCGCCGACTACCTCACCGGCGCCGGTGAGGAGATGGGCGTCGAGATCGTCACCGAGCCGCAGGGCTCCACCGCCACCGATCCGGTCACCGCCGACCAGATCAAGTCCGCCACCGCCGTGATCTTCGCCACCGACGTGGGCGTCAAGGGCCGGGAGCGGTTCGCCGGGTTGCCGGTGATCGAGTCCGGCGTGAAGCGGGCCATCAACGAGCCGAAGAAGATGATCCAGGAGGCCCTGGCTGCCGCCAAGGATCCCAATGCCCCGCGGGTGAAGGGTGACGCGGCCTCCGCCGCGGCCTCCGGAGCCGGCGGCGCCAAGAGCCAGCTCGGCTGGGGCAAGCGGATCCAGCAGGCGCTGATGACCGGCGTGAGCTACATGGTGCCCTTCGTCGCAGCCGGCGGCCTGCTGATCGCCCTGGGCTTCCTGCTGGGCGGCTACCAGATCCCCTTCGTCGGGGACCACATCCTGGAGAACTTCTCCATCACCAACCTTCCCAGCTACGCCGAGGTGGCCAATGCCAGCAAGGACGGCGTCGCCCTGTTCAAGCCCGACCAGGTGAACAGCCTGCCGCACAATGGCCTGCTGCTCTACCTGGGCGCGATGCTGTGGAAGCTGGGCGCGCTGGCCTTCGGCTTCCTGCTGCCCGCGCTGGCCGGCTACATCGCCTTCGCGATGGCCGACCGTCCCGGCATCGTCCCCGGCTTCGTCGCGGGTGCCGTCGCGGGTGCGACCGGCGCCGGCTTCCTGGGCGCCCTGGTTGGCGGCCTGATCGCCGGTGCCGTCGCCGCCTGGATCGGCGGCTGGAAGGTGCCCCGCTGGCTGCGCGGCCTGATGCCCGTCGTGATCATCCCGCTGCTGGCCTCCCTGGTGGCCGGCGGCCTGCTGTACCTCTTCCTGGCCAGCCCGATCTCGGCCCTGATGGACGCCATGGACGAGGCCCTCAAGGGGATGAACGGCTCCTCGGCCATCGTGTTGGGCATCGTGCTCGGCCTGATGATGTGTTTCGACCTGGGTGGCCCGGTGAACAAGACCGCCTACCTGTTCGCCACCACCAACCTGGCCGTCGCCGCCACCCCCACCCCGTCGATGAAGATCATGGCCGCCGTCATGGCCGCTGGTATGGTGCCGCCGATCGCCCTGGCCATTGCCACCGCGGTGCGCCCCAAGCTGTTCACCAAGGTTGAGCAGGAGAACGGCACCGCGTGCTGGCTGCTCGGCTCCTCCTTCATCAGCGAGGGCGCCATCCCGTTTGCCGCGGCCGACCCGCTGCGAATCATCCCGGCCACCATGGCGGGCGGCGCCATCACCGGTGCGATGACGATGGCACTCGGGGTGGCCTCGAAGGCCCCGCACGGTGGCTTCTTCGTCTTCTTCGCAATCGACAAGTTCTGGGGCTTCGTGCTCTCGATCCTGATCGGATCGCTGGTCTCGGCCGCCCTCGTGGTGCTGCTGAAGTCCACGAAGAAGGACAAAGTTGTGGCCCCGGCTGCCGTCTCCGCCTGAGATCAGTCACAATTGACCCAGTCACTGCTGAAAGGAACCCACCATGGCTAGCAAGACCGTTACCGTCGGCTCCAGCGTCGGCCTGCACGCCCGTCCCGCCGCGATCATCGCCGAAGCCGCCGGCGAGTACGACGACGAGATCACCCTGTCGGTCGACGGCGAGGAGGGCGTTGACGCCAGCTCCCCGCTGCTGATCATGACCCTTGGTGCCGAGAAGGGCGCGCAGGTCACCGTCGAGAGCGACGACGAGGCTGCCGTCGAGGCCATCGCCGCGCTGGTCGAGAAGGACCTCGACGCCGAGTGAGCATCCCCGCCTCTCGTCGCTGACGGGAAGCATGAAGAGGGCCGGACACCCGATGTGTCCGGCCCTCTTTGCCTTCCATGGCCACCCTCTCCCCCACCCCCTCGCCACGCATCGCGTCGGGATGTGTCACTATTAGCACGGAATCTTCCGTACTAAAGGGGAATGACTTGTCACTCAAGGAAAGTGCGCCGCCGGGAGGCGCCCAACCCGTCCCGCGCACCGCCGGTCACCGGATGTCCAGCCGGGATCGCCGCTGGTGGATCGCCCTGGCCACCGTCGTCCTGGGCTCCTTCGTCGTGCTGCTCTACATGGGCATGCGGATCGACCACTCCAAGCCACCGATCCCCACCAGCGTGGTGGCCGCCGACGGCACCGAGCTGATCAGCGAGGGCGAGATCATGGACGGCCAGCGGGTCTGGCAGTCCATCGGCGGCCAGCAGGTCGGCTCGGTCTGGGGGCATGGCGCCTACGTCGCGCCGGACTGGACGGCAGACTGGCTGCACCGCGAGTCCACCTTCCTGCTGGACGCCTACGCCAAGGCCGACGGCGCCAAGGACTACGCCTCGCTGGGCACGGAGCAGCAGGCCGCCCTGCAGGCCCGGCTCAAGCAGGCGATGCGCACCAATACCTATGACGAGCGCACCGGAACCATCACCCTGGCGCCGGGCCGCGAGGCCGCCTTCAAGGCGAACTCCGCGCACTACGCGGACATCTTCACCAATGGCCACGAGCCATATGCCATCGCCAAGGGAGCCGTGAAGGATCCCGAGGCCCTGAAGAAGATGAATGCCTTCTTCTGGTGGTCCAGCTGGGCGGCCTCCACCGACCGGCCCGACGGCAGCGAGTCCTACACCGCCAACTGGCCGCACGAGCCGCTGATCGACAATGTCCCCACCACCACCAACATCCTGTGGAGCATCGTCAGCTTCATCCTGCTGCTGGGCGGCATCGCGGGCATGGTCTGGTACCACAACATGCACGACGAGGACGAGGTCACCGACGAGGCCCCAGCCAATGACCCGCTGCTGGGCTACCAGGCAACCCCGTCGCAGAAGGCCACGCTGAAGTACTTCTTCGTGGTCGGTGGGCTGTTCGTGCTGCAGATCGCCATGGGCATCATCACCGCCCACTACGGCGTCGAGGGCGGCGCCCTGTACGGC
Organism: Luteococcus sp. H101; assembly: GCF_038433155.1. Taxonomy (NCBI): domain Bacteria; kingdom Bacillati; phylum Actinomycetota; class Actinomycetes; order Propionibacteriales; family Propionibacteriaceae; genus Luteococcus; species Luteococcus sp. H101. Next base: position 22,889 of record NZ_JBCDMW010000006.1, on the reverse strand, counting down.
ATCCCGATCGACCAGATCCTGCCCTACACCGTGGCGCGCACCTGGCACACCCAGCTGGGCATCCTGTGGATCGCCACCGCCTGGCTGGCGACCGGCCTCTACGTCGCCCCCGCCGTCGGCGGCCGCGAGCCCAAGCTGCAGAAGCTGGGGGTCAACGTGCTGTTCTACGCCCTGATCCTGGTGGTGCTGGGTTCGATGGCCGGCCAGTGGCTGTCGGTGCGCGGCTCGATGGGCTACGGCACCAAGCTGAGCTGGTGGCTGGGCACCACCGGCATGGAATACCTGGATCTGGCCCGGGTCTGGCAGATCGGGCTGTTCATCGGCCTCTTCCTGTGGTTCTTCCTGATGGCCCGCGGCATGTGGCCGGCGATCGGTCGCGCCAAGCAGCAGGGCCGGGTGGAGCCCACCGACGAGGCTCCGCTGCAGTCGGGCTCCCAGCGCACCCTGGTCGCCATGCTGCTGATGAGCTGCCTGGCGATCGCCTCCTTCTTCGGCGCCGCCTTCGGGATGGGCCACGACACCCACCTGTCGATCACCGAGTACTGGCGCTGGTGGGTGGTGCACCTGTGGGTGGAGGGCTTCTTCGAGGTCTTCGCCACCGTGGTGATCGCCTTCCTGTTCAGCCGGCTGCGGCTGGTGCGTCCCGCCGTCGCGGCGACGGCCACCATCTCGTCGACGACGATCTTCCTGTTCGGCGGCATCATCGGCACCGGACACCACCTCTACTTCTCCGGTTCCGACGACGTGGTGATGGCGCTGTCCGCCGCCTTCAGCGCGCTCGAGGTGGTTCCGCTGGCGCTGATCGGCTTCGAGGCCATCCGCAACCTGCGGATCCTCAAGGTGAGCGAATGGGTGGCGGGCTACAAGTGGGCCATCTACTTCTTCGTCTCCGTCTCCTTCTGGAACATGCTGGGCGCCGGCGTCTTCGGCTTCCTGATCAACCCGCCGATCTCCCTGTTCTACGTGCAGGGCCTGAACCTCACCCCGCTGCACGCCCACACCGCCCTGTTCGGCGTCTACGGCATGCTGGGCATCGGCCTGATGCTGTTCTGCGTGCGCAGCCTGATGCCGGGCCGGGAGTGGAATGAGCGCTGGATCAAGTGGGGCTTCTGGCTGATGAATGGCGGCCTGCTGGCGATGAGCCTGCTCAGCCTGCTGCCGCTGGGCCTGGCGCAGGCCTGGGCCAGCATCTCGGTGGGCACCTGGTGGGCCCGCAGCGCGGACTTCCTCTACACCCCGACGCTGACCGTGCTGCGCTGGATGCGCACCCCCGGCGACATCCTGTTCGCCCTGGGGGCGCTGTCCATCGGCCTGTTCATGGTGGGGCTGCTGACCGGCCACTCCTACCGCAGCCACGAGCCGATCCACCGCCCCGGGCGAGTGGAGGTCCAGTCCGGGAACGAGGACCAGCTGGTCTGAAATACACCTGCTGGGCAGGGAATTCACCCGCAGGGGTGGGCCGCCAGGCCCACCCCTGCGGCATTCCCGGGGACTCTGAGGATGTCTCAGTGAACCCTTCTTCAATTAACACCTGATCTGGCGCGGAGCACACCCTGGCGCGGGGTTGGATGGAGACGTCTTCGCCGATCATCGACGATCTCACTCCCAAAGGAAGTGCAATGCTCAGCTCCACCACCCAGGGTCTGCGTCGGACCCTCGCCACCGCACTCGCCATGGTCCTGACGTGCGGCGGGTTGTTGGGTCTGGGCCTGGGGCAGCAGAGCGCCGAGGCCGCGGGGGCCACCCGGTCCTACCTGGTCAATGCCCGCACCCCCAAGCAGACCGCCGCCGCCCAGGCCGCAGCGATCCGGGCCGGTGGCAAGGTGGTGCAGAGCTGGCCGCAGATCGGAGTGATCGTCGTTCGCTCCAGCAAGCCCAATTACATTGCCGGCCTCAACCGGCTGCGCAGCTCCGCCGTGCTCTCCGCCGCCGACGCCCGGATGGAGCCCGCCCGCGAGGGCGCCGTGCTGGGCCGGCCGGTCAAGGTCGCCGCCACCAAGCGCACCGTCACCGCGGCTGCCACGGCCCAGAACACCGGCAGGACCGACCCGATGGCCAAGCGCCAGGCCCACCTGGGCGTGGTGCGCGCCACCGCCGCCCAGCAGCTGACCCTGGGTTCCCGCTCCGTGGTGGTGGGGGTGCTGGACACCGGCGTCGACGACCGTCACCCGGACCTGGCCGCCAACTTCTCCCGCGCCGACTCCGTCGACTGCACCGCGGGTGGTCGGCCGAATGGCGCCGTCGGTGCCTGGCGGGGCAACGACTCCCATGGCACGCATGTGGCCGGCACCATCGCCGCCGCCCGCAATGGCTACGGCGTCACCGGGATCGCCCCCAATGTGAAGGTGGCCTCGGTCAAGGTGGTCAACTCCGCCGGCGAGAGCTTCCCCGAATACCTGGTCTGTGGCTTCATGTGGGCCGGCACCCGGCAGCTGGCCGTGACCAACACCTCGCTCAACCTGTTCGACCTGTGGTGTGGCGAGCTGGGGATCGGCGGACCCGCCCTGACCTCGGTCACCCGGGCCATCAACTACGCGTCGGGCCGCGGCGTGGTCAATGTCTCGTCGGCCGGCAATGCCGGGATGGACGTCAGCTGGCAGCGCGCCGAACGGTGCCACGACCCGCTGGCCGAGAACCCGTCGGTGGTGCACGTGGCGTCGGTCACCAACAAGGGCCGGCTGAGTGCCTTCTCCAGCTATGGCCGACGGATGGTGGACATCGCCGCCCCCGGCGAGAATGTGCTCTCCGACGCCACCGGGCGTCGGTTCGAGAAGCGCACCGGAACCTCCCAGGCCGCCCCGCAGGTGGCCGGCACCCTGGCCCTGATGAAGTCCCGCAAGCCGTCCGCCAGCCGGGCGACGCTGGTGGCCACCCTGCGCAAGACCACCAGGGCGGTCCCGCTGCACACCGTCGGCTCCGACTGCCGCGGCACCTCCCGGAACAACACCTGCACCGGATCCGGCCAGCTGGACACCTACGCCGCGGTCAAGGCGATCCGCTGATCCCGCGAGCCCGGTCCTGCCCACGTTCTCCGAGCCCGTCCCCCATTCCCCGAGCCCGGCCGACGGGCCTCGATTGGCCCACGCCCACGGCCAGACGCTATGGTTGATCCTCTTGCGGGTGTAGTTCAGTAGCAGAACACCCACCTTCCTGGTGGGAGAGCTTGGTGCAATTCCCGGCGCCCGCTCCGCGATGAAGGGCCCCGGCCAACGGCCGGGGCCCTTCTGCATGCCCGGGGGCGCATACCCCGGCGCACGAAACCAGCAGCTGGCGCCGGAGGATCTCGGCCGCCGAGGGGCGGGTTTGCGCGCCACGCTTCGTTGTCCCGAGGACCCGCAGGCGGGCACCGCAGGCGGACCAGTCGCTCCGCTTGGTTGCCCCACGGGTCCACCCACACCACAACCCTCGTCCGATGGCCGTCGAGCCCGGCCACCCTAGGCTGGACGACGTGAGAAGAGCGCCCCGCCCCAAGCCGTCCGGCCTCCGTCGGGTCCTTCGCTGGAGCCTGCGGCTGCTGATCACCGGCCTGGTGCTGGTGGCCCTGTTGGCGGGGCTGAGCTGGTACGAGGTGACCCACACCAAGCTGGCGCGGCTGGAGCTCACCTCGGCCAAGATCACCGGCCGTCCGCTGAAGGTCATGCAGATCACGGACCTGCATGACCTGGAGTACACCAGCCAGCGCGACGACCTGATCGAGATGGTGGCCGAGCAACAGCCCGACCTGATTGCCCTGACCGGGGACTTCGTCAACACCGAGACCCGGGACTTCGGCCGGTTGGACGTCTGGTTCGGCAAGCTCGCCGCGCTGGGGATCCCGATGTATGCCGTGCCGGGCAACCATGACCACTGGCAGGGCAACCTCCCCGGGCTGGAGAAGATGCTGGAGAGCCACGGCGTCCAGATCCTGGCTGACCGACATGTCTCCCTCGACGGGGAGTGGGGCCGCCTGGACCTGATCGGAACCGACGACTACTACACCCGTCGTGGGAACCTCGCGAAGGCCATCGCCGGCGCCCGGCCGGACGCCTACCAACTGGTCCTCACCCACGCGCCGGAGATCCACAAGGTGCTGGCCACATCCACCGCGGACCTGGCGATCTGCGGGCACACCCATGGCGGGCAGATTCGGCTGCCCTGGGCCGGAGCCATCGTCGCCCCTGGTCAGCCGTACTTCCCGGAGTGGGACAAGGGACTCTACGACGTGGGCCGCAGCTGGCTGTACATCGATTCCGGGGTGGGGCAGACCGTGCCCGTGCGGCTGCTGGACCAGTCCCAGATCACGTTGATCACCGTCGCGCCCCCAGGGCAATGAGCTCGCGGTGAGTGGGCGGCCGATTTCTTGTCGGTGGCGCCTGCTAGGTTCCCTGCATGGCACGGATCGGCTTCATCTCGCTGCACACCTCACCGCTCGATTCGCCCGGCTCCAAGGATGCGGGCGGGATGAATGTGGTGGAGGTGCACCAGGCCCGCGCGCTGGCTGAACGCGGCCACCAGGTGGAGTTGGTCACCCGTCGGGACAACCCCGAGCTGCCCGATGTGGTGGAAATCCAGCCCGGCGTGACGGTGCGCCAGCTGACCGCCGGCCCCACCGAGCCGCTGGCCAAGAGCGCCCAGGAGGAGTGGATCGGTGACTTCTCCGACGCCCTCGCGCGGCTGCAGCCCTACGACGTGGTGCACTCCCAGCACTGGATGAGCGGGGTGGCGGCGCTGCCGGTGGCCAAGCAGTGGGGCGTGCCCCATGTGCAGAGTTTCCACTCCGTCGCGGCCCTTCCCGGAGACCCGCTGAGTGAGGGCGAGCCGCCCGAATCGCCCGGCCGCAATGCCGGGGAACGCCTCATCGCCACCGAATCGGACCTGGTGATCGCGGTCAGCCGGTACGAGGCGCGCACCATCATCGAGCGCTGCGGGGCCGACCCGTCGCGCGTCGTCGTGGTGCATCCCGGCGTCGACGTCGGTCTCTTCCACCCCTTGGACGGCCACTGCCGGCAGTGGCACCCGGAGCTCAACAACCCGGACGAGCCACCGCAGTTCGGCCCGGTGTGCGTCCAGGCCAATCCCAACGGCTACCTGCTGTTCGCGGCCCGGCTGCAGCCGCTCAAGGCACCGGACCTGGCGCTGGTGGCCGTGGCCGGCATTCCCGAGGAGATCCGGCCCACCCTGGTGATCGCCGGCGAGGCCAGCCAGGACTTCGCGGACTACCGCGACGAGCTGATCGACCTCTCGCAGGATCTGGGGATCGCCCACCAGACCTGCTGGCTGGGCTCCCAGTCGCGTGAGGACCTGGCCCGGCTGGTCCGCGGTGCCCGGGCGGTGCTGGTGCCGTCGTTCAGCGAGACCTTCGGCCTGATCGCGCTGGAGGCCCAGGCCTGCGGGGTGGCGGTGGTGTCGGCCGATTCCGGGGGCCTGCGGGAGGCGGTGGCCGACGGCGAGACGGGCGTGCTGGTCCCCGAGCGTTCCGCTCAGGCCTGGACATCGGTGCTGACCGAGCTGCTGCGCGACCCGGAGCGGTTGTGTGCCCTGGGCCGGGCCGGCCGGGAGCGCGCCCTGCGCTTCGGCTGGGATGCCGTCGCCCAGCAGCTGGAGGAGCACTACGCCGGGCTGGGAGTGGCAGCCCCGGCGCCCGGGGACCAGGACATGGTGACCAACCAGCCCCGCCACCGTGGGGTGCTCGCCGGGGTGCGACGGGTGCTCTTCTGCCATGCGCACCCCGACGACGAGACCCTGTCCACCGGGGCGCTGATCGTGCACCTGACCGGGCGCGGAATCGCCTGCGACCTGGTCACCGCGACCCGCGGTGAGATGGGTGAGGTGGTGCCCGGGCCGCTCTCCGAGCTGGCCGGGACGCCGGAGCTGGAGGCGCATCGCGTCGAGGAACTGGCCGGGGCGCTGCGTGAGCTGGGCGTCGAGCAGCATGCCTGGCTGGGCACCGCCCCCGCCCGGGCCGAAGGCCTGCCCACCCGCGTCTACCGGGATTCCGGGATGGAATGGATCCGCCCCGGGCTGGCCGGCCCCGCCGATGCCAGCGACGAGCGCAGTTTCACCTTCGCCGCCGCCGGAGAGGCCGCCGAGGACCTGCTGGCGGTGATCGATGTCTGGCGGCCCGATCTGGTGGTCAGCTATGACGCCAACGGCGGCTATGGCCACCCCGATCACGTCCGAATGCACCAGGTGGCCGCGGAGGCCGCGGCCCGGGCCGGGGTACGGTTCGCGGAGGTTCGGCAGGAGCGCCCAGCAACAAACCCCGCGACAGACTCGGGGAGCGGGGAGGAGACAGGCTCGGAAACCGGGGGCGTCGTCGAGTGGTTCGACCTGCCCGAGACCCTGCCCGTCGTCGCGGCGGCCCTGCGGCACCATGCCAGCCAGCTGACCGTGCAGGCCAATGGCACCGAGGTGGTGCATTCCGGGGGGCAGCGGGAGGCGATCGTGACCGCCGTCGGGCTGGCCGGCAACTGAACGTGCACACAGCCCGGCCCCCGGTTCCGTCCAGAACCGGGGGCCGGGAACGATGGCCGAGTCCGCCGGGGACCCCGTGCCGAGCGTCGGATCAGCGGGAACGCTTGTCCAGCAGGGTGTACAAGCTGGCCGCGGCACCGGTGAAGGCCAGGCCGAGCGCGACGTGCAGCCACTTCAGGCCGTCGCTGCCGCCGATCATCTCGCCCAGACCGGTCTGCAGGAAGGCCAGCACGGGCAGGCTCAGGGCGTGGAAGAACAGGCCCTTGGCGGTGGCGTCGGCCTTGCTGGCCTGGAAGGCGAGGAAGGCGGCGACGATGCTGGCCAGCAGGGTCAGGTAGCCGAAGCCGCTGTGTGCCTTGGCGATTGCCACGGAATTCGTGCCGGTCAGCATCAGGACACCAAGGGCCAGCTGCACCAGGACGGAGCCGATGATCACCAGGGCAGTGGTCTTGAGTCGGGAAAGCGCGGGGGTGAGGGTGGTTGCCATGGCCCCGAGCCTACGGGATTTCCGCCGGAGGCCAGTTCAGCGCCCGAGCAACGGCGCAATGGTGCGCGCCGCTAGTCTGGTTTCCACCACCACGCGCGGAAGGCACCTCGTGAAGGACATCGTCATCTTCTCCGGAACGGCCCATCGGCAGTTGACCCAGGAGATCTGCCAGAACCTCGGGGTAACAATGAGCGGGGTGGACATCAAGCGCTTCAGCAATGACTGCATCCAGGCCCAGCTGCTGGCCAACTGCCGTCGTCGCGACGTCTACATCGTCCAGCCGTTGGTTCCCCCGACGCAGGAGAACCTGATGGAGCTGCTACTCATGATCGACGCGGCCCGCGGCGCCTCCGCCGAGTACATCACCGCCGTGATGCCGCACTACGCCTATGCGCGCAGCGACAAGAAGGACGCCAGCCGGATATCCATGGGCGGCCGCCTGGTGGCCGACATGCTGAAGACCGCCGGCGCCACCCGAGTGCTCACCATGAGCCTGCACTCCCCGCAGGTGCAGGGCTTCTTCTCCATGCCGGTGGACCAACTGACCGCCATCGGCGTGCTGGCCGAGCACTACCAGGGCAAGGACCTGTCCGACTGGGTGGTGGTCTCCCCCGACTTCGGCAATGCCAAGGAGGCCGCCAACTTTTCCCGGCTGCTGGGCGTGCCGATGGCCGTCGGCTCCAAGAAGCGGGTGGCGGACGACAAGGTGGTGATCGACTCGATCGTCGGCGACGTGGTGGGCAAGAAGGCCATCGTGATCGACGACGAGGTGGCCACCGGTGGCTCGATCATCGAGCTGCTGGACAAGCTGGAGGAGTTCGGCTGCCAGCAGGCGTCGATCTGCACCACGCACGGACTGTTCAGCGGCAAGGCCGTCGAGCGGCTGCAGGGGCACCACATGATCACCGAGGTGGTCACCACCAACACGGTCCCGCAGGACCACCCCGACTGGACCCACCTGGAGGTGCGCAGCGTCGCGGGCCTGTTCGCCGAGGCGATCAGGCGCACCCACGACGGCAAGAGCGTCAGCAAGCTCTTTCGTGGGGTGGACCCGCAGTACGCCCCGCCGCCGCCCCGCGACGGGTTGTTCTGAGGATCAGCCGAGCGGGGTGAAGGGCCAGCCCTCCACCATCCCGTTCGGGTTGCCGTGCTCCCGGTAGTACTCCCGGCCGAACATGGCGGCGAAGGCGACGTCGTCGAAGCTGGTCAGCATGCCGACGTCGGTGACCTGGGAGGCGTGGCAGAGCAGCGCCTCGCGCTTGAGCATCACCTGCTGGCTGACGTCCACGCTCCAGTGGATCTCCTTCTCCGGGGTGCCCATCGGATTGCCGTCGTCGGCGGGGCCGGTGGGGTCGAAGGGCGCGTCGATCCCCTGTTCCCTGGCCCGCGCCGTCAGCCGGACCACCTCGTCGCGGTTGATGGTCACCTCCAGCACCCGGGGGCGACGTGTGGCCAGCGCAGCCGCGCGATAGGCGACGGGGTGCACCTTGACGTGGTCGGGGTGGCCGTAGTTGCCGTGCCAGTCATAGCCCACCAGTACGTCGGCGTCCTCCTCGTCGAGGATCCGCGCCAGCCGGCCGGCCGCCTCGTCCAGGTCGGCGCCGTGGAAGGAACCCGGCTCGTCGTTCATCTCCCAGCCGGTCATCCCGGAATCGGAGTAGCCGAGCCACTCCACCCGGGCGGTGCCCAGCACAGCTGCGGAGGCGGCGGCCTCCTTGCGTCGGCGGTCGACGATGCTCTCCCCCGGCGCCAGGTCATCCGGGACCTCCCCGTGGTCGCCATTGGTGGCATAGACCAGGACGACGCGGTCACCCTGTTGGGTGGCCCGGGCCATTGATCCGGCGGTGCCGGAGGCCTCGTCGTCGGGATGGGCGTGCAGGAAGACGATCGTGCTCATGCATTCCATGATCCCACGGAAAGCTGTTGATCCATCAATTACCTACATTTCTGGAAAACGACCTCCAGATTCCGGCCGTCGGGCCGGGACCCGCGGGGAGCGCCCGGCCGGGCGAAATCCAGCGGTCGATTTCCAGAATTGGGCACGCGACCAACTGGCCGCGCCACCTCCGATGCGGGTCCGGCCGCCCGTCTTCCCTACTCTGGATGCCATGACCCCTGCCCTGATTGCCGTCGCCGTGGCCCTGCTCGCCCTGATCGGGCTGTGCGGGATCATCGTCCCCGCCCTGCCCGGCTCGCTGACCGTCGGGCTCGGTGCCTTGGTCTGGGCCATCTGGGGCAACTCGTCCTGGGGTTGGATCGCCTTCGGAATCGCCGCGGTGCTGTTGGTGATCGGGATGGCCTCCTCCGCGCTGCTCACCAAGCGGGACCTGGACCGGCGGGAGATCCCGCAGTGGCCGGTCTTCGTCGGCCTGGCCTGTGGGCTGGTGGGCGCCTTCGTGCTGCCGGCGCTGGGGCTGCCGATCGGCTTCGTCGTCGGGCTGCTGTGCGCCGAGCTGGTGCGGGTGCGCGATGTCGGCCAGGCGCTGTCCACCAGCATCACTGCGATCAAGGCGATCGGCACCGGGATGCTGGTGGAGCTCAGCTGCGCCATGACGGCCACCGCGGTGCTGGGCGCCAGCGTGATCAGCGGCCTGCTCTGAGGAGAACGACGAGGAGGAGCAGATCGCCCGCCAGGTCGCCCGGCGTCAGGACGCCAGATAGGCCTTCTCGGTCCACAGGTGCATCGCGGCGAAGGCGCGGTGCGGGCGCCAGTGCTCCGCCGCGGTGCGGGCGGCGGCATCCGTCGTGACATCCAGCGCCTTCTTCAGCACCAGATCACCGGCCGGGAAGGCGTCGGGATCCCCCAGTGCCCGCAGGGACAGGAAGTCGACCGTCCACGGCCCGATCCCGGGCAGGGCCAGCAGGTCCCGACGGGTCCGGGCCAGGCCCTGGGGATCCCGGCCGGGGGTGAGGTCCAGCCCATCCGCCACGGCGCGGCTGACCGCCAGCACCGTCCGCGCCCGGGAGGCCATGAAGCCGCACGCCTCCCGCAGCTGATCCGGTGTGCAGGCCGCCAGGGTCTTGGCGGTGGGGAAGGCCGTCAGCCCGTCGGGGCCGGGCTCGCCGAAACCGGCCACCAGCCGGCCGGTCACCGTCCGGGCCGCGGCCAGGGAGATCTGCTGCCCGACGACGGTGCACAACAGCGCCTCGAAGGGGTCGGGGTGGCCGGTCACCCGTAGCCCCGGCCGACGGCGGACCAGCGGCCCCAGAACCGGGTCGGCTACGAAGCGGGCATTGCGCACGCCCTGGTCCGCGTCCAGGTCGAACCACCGCCGCACCACCGGCTCGGCCTGCGCGAACCGGTGGTGCGGCGCGGTCAGCACCACCCCGTCGGCCATCGGCTGCACCCGCACCGGCACCGGATCCCCGCCCAGCCGAAGCAGCCGTCGCTGCCCGTGCTGCCCGGTGACCTCCGCGCCCGGAATCGTGTGGGCGAGCAGCAGGCCCAGCGCGGCCTGCGGGTCACAAGGCCCGTTGCCGCGCAGCAGGCCGGATGACGTCGCCGCTGAAGAGTCCACCCGACCATCGTGCCAGCGCTGGCCATCCGCGATGATGGAGACAGCCGCAGCGAAGGGACTTCCATGACCACGTCCGAATGCCCAGTCAGCCACAGCGCCCGCAAGACCGCCTACCCGGGCGAGGCCACCGACCGCGCCGTCGAGGTGGTGGACGGCGTCTGGCACATCCGCGACATGGCGGTGGCCCGGCAGGTGCTGCGCAGCCGGGAGACCACCCAGGCCGGCTTCAATTCCGAGGCCGTGGTGATGAAGACGCTGCGCAAGCCGATCCTGTTCAACGACGGCACCGAGCACCGCAAGCAGCGCGCCGCGATCGCCCGCTACTTCGCGCCCAAGACGGTGGACCAGAACTACCAGGGGCTGATGGAACGCTACGCCGAGGAACTGCTGGACGAGTTCCGCGCCGCCGGAAGCGTCGACCTGGCCCAGCTCACCCTGCGCTATTCCGTGGTGGTGGCCGCCCAGGTGGTCGGGCTGACCAATTCCGACGTGGACACGATGGCCCATCGGCTGGAGCGCTTCTTCGCGACGCCGCCCGTGGCGCCCACCGGGGAGAAGGACCAGAAGGTCACGGTGCGCGGCCGGCTCGGTGCCCTGGCGATGAGCGCCAAGGGCCAACTGCCGATGGTGTCCTTCCACCTCAAGGACGTCCGCCCCGCCATCAAGGCGCGTCGCGCCGAACGCCGGGACGACGTGATCAGCCACCTGCTGGACGAGGGCTATTCGGACACCGAGATCCTGATCGAATGCGTCACCTATGCCGCCGCCGGGATGGTCACCACCCGGGAGTACATCGGGATGGCCACCTGGCACCTGCTGGAGAATGACCAGCTGCGCGCCCGCTACCTGGCCGCCGACAAGCCCGAACGAATCCAGATCCTGCACGAGATCCTGCGGCTGGAGCCGATCGTCGGACACCTCTACCGGCGCACCGTCGAGCCGCTGGAGATCACCGTCGACGGCGAAGAGCGCACCATCCCCGCCGGCGCGCTGGTGGACCTCTACCTCCGCAGCGCCAATGCCGACCCCGCCGTGGTGGGCGACGACGGGCTGCAGCTGTGCCCGGGGCGGACGCTGCCGCCCAAGGTGGGTGACGAGGTGATCAGTTTCGGCGACGGCGGGCACAAGTGCCCCGGCAATGCACTGGCCATCCAGGAGGCCGACGTGCTGCTGCAGCGGCTGCTGGCCCTGCCGGTGCGGTTGGCGACCACGCCGGTGATCGGCTGGGACGAGCTGATCAAGGGGTACGAGGTGCGCAACATCCGGCTGAAGTTGGATCAGCCGGCGACGTAGTCCTTGAGGTACTGGCCGGTCAACGTCGTGGCGTCGGCCACCAGATCCGCCGGGGTGCCCTCGAAGACCACCCGGCCGCCGTCGTGACCGGCACCGGGACCCAGGTCGATGATCCAGTCCGCGTGCGCCATCACCGCCTGGTGGTGCTCGATCACGATCACCGTCTTGCCGGAGTCCACCAGCTGGTCCAGCAGCCCCAGCAGCTGTTCCACGTCGGCCAGGTGCAGGCCCGTGGTGGGCTCGTCCAGCACGTAGATGGAGCCCTTGCCGGCCATGTGGGTGGCAAGCTTGAGCCGCTGGCGTTCGCCGCCGGACAGGGTGGTCAGCGGTTGGCCCAGGGTGAGGTAACCCAAGCCGACGTCGGACAGGTTCTTCAGGATCTTGACCGCGGCCGGGATCTTGGCCTCACCGTGGCCGAAGTGCTCCAGCGCGGCATCGACGGACAACTGCAGCACCTCCGCGATGTCCTTGCCGCCCAGCCTGTACTCCAGCACCGAGGCCTCGAAACGTCGCCCCTCGCAGTCTTCGCAGATGCTGGACATGGTCTCCATGAAACCCAGTTCGGTGAAGATCACGCCCGCGCCCTTGCAGGTAGGGCAGGCGCCCTCGGAATTGGGGCTGAACAGGGCGGGCTTGACCCCATTGGCCTTGGCGAAGGCCTTGCGGATCGGCTCCAGCAGGCCGGTGTAGGTGGCCGGGTTGCTGCGCCGGGAACCCTTGATGGCGCCCTGGTCCACCGCGATCACGTCGTCCCGGCCACAGATGTGGCCGTGGATCAGGGTGCTCTTGCCGGAGCCGGCCACGCCGGTCACGACGGTCAGGACGCCGGTGGGAATGTCCACGTCGACGTCCTGCAGGTTGTGCTGGCTGGCGCCGCGGATCTCCAGCTTCTTCTTCCCCGTGCGGACGCTGGCCTTGAGCCGGGCCCGGTCATCCAGATGCCTGCCGGTGAGGGTGCCACTGGCGCGCAGGCCGTCGACGTCGCCCTCGAAGCAGATCTGGCCACCGTGGCTGCCGGCTCCGGGACCCAGATCCACCACGTGGTCGGCAATCTGGATCATCTCCGGCTTGTGTTCCACCACCAGCACGGTGTTGCCCTTGTCCCGCAGCTGGATCAGCAGCTGGTTCATCCGGGCGATGTCGTGCGGATGCAGGCCCACGCTGGGCTCGTCGAAGACATAGGTGACATCCGTCAGGGCCGATCCCAGGTGCCGGATCATCTTGATCCGCTGCCCCTCGCCGCCGGACAGCGTGCCGGTGGGCCGGTCCAGCGAAAGGTACCCCAACCCGATCTCCACGAAGGCCTGCAGGGAGTGCCGCAGCGCCTTCAACAGCGGGGCGACGGTGGGTTCGTCCAGCCCGGCCACCCATTCGGCCAGATCGCTGATCTGCAGCTGGCAGGCATCCGCGATGGACTTGCCGTCGATCCGGGAAGTGCGCGCCCCCTCGGACAGCCGGGTGCCCTCGCACTCGGGGCAGGTCTGGAAGACGATGGCCCGCTCCACGAAGGCCCGGATGTGCGGCTGCATCGCCTCCACGTCCTTGCTCAGCATGGACTTCTGGATCCGCGGGATCAGCCCCTCATAGGTGAGGTTGATCCCCTCCACCTTGATCTTGGTGGCCTCCCGGTGGAGCAGGTCGTCGAGTTCCCGCTTGGTGAAGTCCTTGATCGGCTTGTCCATGTCGAAGTAGCCCGAACCCCCGAAGATCCGGCCGTACCAGCCGTCCATCGAATAGCCCGGGACCTTCAGCGCCCCGCCGGCCAGGCTCAGGTTGGCGTCGTACAACTCGTCCAGGGCGAAGTCGCTCACCTTCCCGGTGCCCTCACACCGGGGACACATGCCGCCGGTGATGCTGAAGGTCTTGCGCTCCTTCACCTCCCGGCCACCCTTGGTGGTGGTGACCGCTCCGCCCCCGGAGACCGACGGGACATTGAAGGCATAGGCCTTGGGGCCGCCGATCCGCGGCTGGGCCAGCTTGCTGAACAGGATCCGCAGCTGGGCGTTGACATCGGTGGCGGTGCCAACGGTGGATCGCGGGTTGGCCCCCATTGGCTCCTGGTCCACGATGATCGCCGTGGTCAGGCCGTCCAGGACGTCGACGTCGGGCCGGGACAGGGTGGGCATGAAGCCCTGCAGGAAGGCCGAATAGGTCTCATTGATCATCCGCTGGCTCTCCGACGCGATGGTGCCGAAGACCAGAGAGCTCTTCCCGGAACCGGACACCCCGGTGAAGACCGTGAGCCGACGCTTGGGCAGCTCGACGCTGACGTCCTTGAGGTTGTTCTCCCGGGCGCCCTGCACCCGGATCAGGTCATGGCTGTCGGCGGGCGTGTTCATCTGGCTCTCCCTCTGCAGGCTCGACGGTGGCCACCGGACACCCGGAGATCCACCCGGGACCAAGTGAAGCAGGTCCCACCGACAAATTTCCCCGGCAATCCGCGAACGCCCGCCGCCAGCGGGGCCGGTGGGTCCGTCGTCCAGTTCTGGGAATCGACCACGAGACTGCGCCCCCTCCCGCTGCCCCGCGCGGCTCCCCGTCGAGCCCCGGGATTGTGGCGGTCGGTTCCCAGAATTGGACCCCCGACCCTGTTGCCGATGACCATGGCGGGCTAGGTTCCACTGCATGAGCAACCAGAGCAGTGACCCCAAGACCAGCGGCCCGGAACTCCCTGAGCAGATCACGGCCATCCGCACCGGCGGCCTGGACGGCTACCGGATCCAGACCCCGCTGTGCACCGGCACCGTGTACTCCCAAGGGGCGCATGTCACCGAATGGACCCCGGCCGGGCAGGAGCCCGTGCTGTGGATGAGCAAGGACACCGATTTCGAGGCCGACAAGCCCATCCGTGGCGGGATCCCGATCTGCTGGCCGTGGTTTGGCCCCGGGCCCGAGGGCAACCGCACGCCGGCCCATGGCTTCGCCCGGATCCTGCCGTGGAGCCTGGTGGCGGCCGAGGTCACCGAGGCCGGCGAGGCCCGTCTGGCCTTCGAGCTCTCGGGCAGCCAGTGCCCGCCCGACGGCGGCATTCCGGCCGACGCCGTGGCCCGCCTCACCGTGGGCTTCGGCAGCACCCTGACCCTGAACCTCACCGTCACCGCCGGCAACCAGCCGGTGCGCTATGAGGAGGCGCTGCACACCTACCTGAACCTCGGGGACATCTCCCGGGTGAGCGTGGAGGGCCTGTCGGGGGCCCGCTTCCTGGACAAGGTCCACGGCGGCGAGGCCGTGCAGGACGGCGCCATCGAATTCACCACCGAGACCGACCGGATCTACTTCTGCGCCGAAACGCTCACCTTGGTTGATCATTCTTTGGGGCGCCGGATCCAGATCCAGAAGGCCGATTCCGCAAACACCGTGGTGTGGAATCCCTGGATTGCCAAGGCGGGTACGATGGCGGATTTCGAGGACGACGGATGGCGCCGGATGTGCTGCATTGAGGCGGTGAACTGCCTAGCCAATGAGATTTCTCTGGAAGCGGGCGAAAGTCACACGATGACGACGGCAATTCTTGTCCCCTAATTTGGGGACACGGCCAACCGTCTCAGTAGCCGTGCTTTTCCCGCGATCCCCGCGTGGCTTTGTTTGGACACTGAACAGTTGAAGGGTCTTGTAACATCCCCGAATCGGTCTTTCATCACACAGACGGTTAGCCTGTTTCCGTGCAGTCTTCAGAACAGTCGCCCCGAGTCATCCAGCTGAGCGAGCATTTGCGTCAGTTGTGCGCAGCCAGTGAACACCTGAGCCATGCCTGCGCCGAGGAACAGGGCATCTACCTCACCGACTTTCGCGCCCTGCTGCTGATCCGCAGCGCCCAGCGGGAGAACCGAACCCTGACCGCCGGCGAGCTCGCCACCGCCCTGAACCTGAGCAGCGGGGCGGTGACCTACCTGGTGGAGCGGCTCACCCAGGCCGGCCAGGTCATGCGCCAGGTGGATCCACAGGACCGACGCCGGGTGCTGCTGCGTTCCACCGAGCGGGGCCTGGCGGCCGCCGACCGCTTCTTCGAACCGATGTACGCCTCCCTGAGCCCGCTGAGCAGCCAGATCGACGACGCCCAGATGAACCGACTCCTGCAGGTGCTCAACCAGATCAACGAGAACCTGGACCAGAACACCCGTCGGGTGAGGGCGGGCCAGGGCGCCGCCTGACCCGTCGGCGGCCCGCGGCTGGCTTCGGTTCTGGGCTAGCCTTCGACGGGTGAACCGCTCCCGCCCGCTTGGCCTGCCGCGCGTCGGTTGGCTGGCGCTGGCCCTGACCAGTGTTGCCCTGCAGCTGTGGCTGCTCTACAGCACCCGCCCGCCGACCCCCGTGACCTTCCCGGGGGCGGACAAGGTGGTGCACTTCTGCATGTTCGGCGGAGTGGCCGGGCTCTTCCTGCTGGCCGGCGCACGCCGTGGCCCGGTGGTGGCCGCCAGCCTGGCGCACGCCCTGATCAGCGAGCTCATCCAGTGGCGCTGGGTTGCGGGCCGTAGCGGTTCCCCGCGGGACCTCGTCGCCGATTCGGCGGGGATCCTGTTTGCCGCCTGGCTGGCCGCGCGGATCCTTGGCCCCCGTCGAGGACACGCGACGGGCCGCCACCCGCAGGGGTGACAGCCCGTCGTGTCGCTTCGGGATCGGTCAGGTCAGAAGGTGGAGGTGTCGATCACGTAGCGGTAGCGCACCTGGGAGTTGACCACCTTGTCATAGGCCGCGGTGATGTCCTCCCCGCCGATCAGCTCCACCTGCGGGGCGATGCCGTGCTCGCCGCAGAAGTCCAGCATCTCCTGGGTCTCCGCGATGCCGCCGATGTTGGAGCCGGCAAAGATCTTGTTGCCAATGATCAGGCTGAACACGGCCAGGTCGACGGGATTCTCCGGGGCCCCGACGTTGACCAGCGCCCCGCCCACCTTGAGGGTGCCGAGCAGGGCGTCGACTTCGTAGTCAGCGCTGATGGTGGACAGCACCAGGTCGAAGGTGCCACGCAGGCTCTTCAGCGTGCCCTCCTCGCTGGTGGCGTAGTAGTGGGTGGCGCCGAACTTCTTGCCGTCGGCCTCCTTGCTCATGGTCTGGCTGATCACGCTGACCTCGGCGCCCATCGCGGCGGCGATCTGCACGCCCATGTGGCCCAGGCCACCCATGCCCACCACGGCAACCTTCTTGCCCGGGCCGGCGCCCCAGCGCTTCAGCGGGGAGTAGGTGGTGATGCCGGCGCACAGCAGCGGCGCCGCGGCCTCGAAGGGGATGGAGTCCGGGATGCGGCAGACGTAGTCCTGCTCCACGGTGATGCCCTGGGAGTAGCCCCCAGCGGTGGGCAGGCCGTCGCGGCCGACTGACGCGTAGGTCATCACGACGGGCTTCTCGGTGGAGGTGCAGAACTGCTCGGCGCCCTGCTGGCAGTACTCGCACTCGCCGCAGGAGTCGACGAAGCAGCCGACGCCCACCTTGTCGCCCACCTGGAACTTGGTCACCTCGGAGCCCACCTGGGTGACGATGCCGGCCAGCTCATGGCCGGGGACCAGCGGGAAGGTGACCGGGCCCCACTCCTCGCGGGCGGTGTGGATGTCGGAGTGGCAGATGCCGGCGTACTTCACCTCGAAGAAGACCTCGGTGGGGCCGGGCTCGCGGCGGGTGATGGTGGTCTTGTGGAACTGGCAGTTCTTGTCATCCGTGGCATAGGCCAGAACGTCGGGCATGGGGGTGCTCCTTGCTGGATGGGAGTGATGCACGCCCATTCTTGCGCGGCCGGTCAAGCCGCCGCAGCCTCCCGGGACACCGGGATCAGCGGTCCAGGCTCTCCTTGAGCACCCGCTGCACTCCCGTCGTGGACGGCTTGACCAGCGAGCAGTCCAGCCTGCTGCCGGGCGCCGGGCCAAACTCCCGGCCACCGAACACGCCCTGCTTCACCAGCCCGTAGTAGCCGGCAAACTTCTTGTCCTGATAGGGATTCCCGGCGGCGCACCGGGCCACGTAGTAACCGATGGTCTCGCTGAAGTTCTCGTTCTGGTTGTAGGCATAGGGCCCGAAGTTCCCGGTGCTGCGGTACATCACCGCGAAGCGCTGGTAGGTGGCCGCGGCCTGGGGCGTCTGGGACCAGGCGTGGCCCAGCTCGTGTACCAGGATCCGCACCAACCGGCCCCGATCCCCGGCCCGGTAGGCCTCCTGCCACTTGGCAAAGTCCAGCGTGACGGCGCCGCGGCGGGTCAGGCCCCAGTCACCCCACGCCCAGCTCCGGGTGGGGGCGGCGTTCAGGGTGAAGCCCTTGTTGTTGCTGGTGATGGTCTTCAGGTAGTCGGTGCAGCTCAACCCGTCGAGGGTCTCCCAGACGATCCGCACCAGCGGGGCATGTTTGGCCTCGGTCCAGGCACCCCCGGTCAGGGTGATGCCGGTATTGGCGGCCAGCTGCCGCTTCACCTCGGCCCGGGTGGCCTTTTCCGGAAAGGGGTGCTGGGCAGCGCACGGCTGCGGAATCCCGGTCACCGGGGCGCCCGGCGCCTCCTGCAGGTTGGCGCCGGCTGGCGACGGGGTCAGGGCACCAGCCGCCATGGCCAGCGCGGCCGCTGCCGTCGTGACACGCCGAATACGCAGGTTCACGGGTCTCCGTCCAGATGAGGTGTAGGGACAATTCTCCCAGCCCGGCGCGGTCAACCCAAATTCGGTGACGGATTCAGTGGGTCTGTTCGGGCTGCGGGCTCTCGGCCGGGGTCTGCTCGGCGGCGGGCTGCCGCCCCTCCGGCCGACGGCAGATCATGTGCGCCGCCATCGCCGTCCAACCGGTCTGGTGCGAGGCGCCCAGACCGGTGCCGTCGTCGCCGTCGAAGAACTCACTGAAGACCGGGTGGCAGTCCCACAGCTCGCCCGTCGGCTGGTCCCGCTGCGCGCCGGGGCGACGCCCGTCGACGCCGGGGCGGAAGAGATCCAGCAGCCGCTGCTCGATGGCATCGGCCGCCTCGGCCAGCCCGGTCTGGTGGCCCGAGCCGGTGGGGAATTCCACCTGCTGCTGCCCACCGACGCCCTCCGCACGGGTGCGCAGGGCATCCACCAAGAGCACATTGAGCGGGAACCAAATTGGCCCGCGCCAGTTGGAGTTGCCGCCGAACATTCCGTCGGCCGAATAGCCGGAGACATACTGCATGTGCATCTGCCGTCCGATCAGGTCCAGTTGCCGCCCGCCACGGTAGGCCGCGCTGAGGGAACGGATCCCGTAGTCGGACAGGAATTCCTCGGGATCGAACAGGCGCTGCAGGATGCGCGGGTAGCGGTCCAGGTCCACCAGACTGAGGCTGCCCCGGCCCTCCCGGCCTTCCTCCCCGGCCTCGGTGAGCAGGTAGCGGCTGAGGTCCGGACGGTTTCGCACCAGCCAGGCCCGCCGGTCCTCCAGATCGGGGACCTTGCCCTCCAGCCCCCGCGGGGTATTGGAGACCGCCAGCAACGGCACCAGCCCCACCAGGGAGCGCACCCGGACCGGGTCCACGCTGCCGTCCTCGCCCACCAGGATGTCGTAGAAGAAGCCGTCCTCCTCATCCCACAGGCTCTGGCCTTCACCACCGAAGTTCTCGACGGCCTGGGAGATGGACAGGAAACGTTCCAGGAAGGTGGTTGCAACGTCTCCCCAGGCCGGCGAGGTGAGCGCCAGTTCCTCCGCGATCCGCAACATCCGCAGACAGAAGAAGGCGATCCAGCTGGTGGCATCCGACTGCTCCAGCCGCCACCCGTCGGGCACCTCGCTGGACCGGTCGAAGACCGAGATGTTGTCCATACCCAGGAAGCCACCCTCGAAGAGGTCATTGCCGGCCTCGTCCTTGCGGTTGACCCACCAGCCGAAGTTCAGCAGCAGCTTGGTCATGATCCGGGTCAGGAAGTCGACGTCATTCGCGCCATCCGCCTGGTAGACCAGCCACGCCGCCCAGGCGTGCACCGGCGGATTCACATCACTGAAACTCCACTCATAGGCGGGCAGCTGGCCGTCGGGATGCTGGGACCACTCGCGGCAGATCAGCAGCAGCTGCTGCTTGGCGAAGGCCGGGTCGATGTGGGCCAGGGCGACGGCATGGAAGGCCAGGTCCCAGGAGGCGAACCAGGGATACTCCCAGTCATCCGGCATGGAGATCACGTCGGCGAGATCCAGATGAGTCCACGACGTGTTGCGGCCTTGGGGTTCCGGGGCGCGACGCTCGGTGGGCGGTTGCGGCCCGGCCGGATCACCCTCCAGCCACTCCCGCACCGAGTAGCGGTAGAGCTGCTTGGCCCAGTTCAGCCCGGCGAAGGCCCGTCGGGCCACCAACCGGTCCACCTCGCTGGTTTCCGGTGGGATCACCGCGGCATAGAACTCGTCGGCCTCGGCGCGACGCTCCTCCAGGGCCCGCTGGAAGGACTCGTCGAAGGGCTGTTCGGGCCCCTCACCGGAGCACAGTCGCAGCCGGACCCGGACGGTCTGGCCCGGCTGAACCTGCTCGAAGTGGTAGTCGAAGGCCACCTTGGTGCCATTCGGGTCGGGGCTGAGCAATGACTCGTCGCCATGGACGATCGCTCGGTCGACCGCGCTCTTCGGATGGGGGCAGCGGTTCTCCTCGGCGCCGAAGGCCGCCACCTCGTCGGTCTCGTTGTCGCACCACAGCACCCGCGGCGCACCCTCCGCAGCCAAGGTGCAGCGGTTCAGCCAGGCATGCTCGGCCGTGACCCGGACGTGGCCCGCGTCGTCGCGCACCAGCCGCTGCTGCATGGAGGCGCGGCGACGGTCCCGACCCCACGCCCAGGTGTTGCGGAACCACAGCTGCGGCACCAGGTGCAGCGGGGCCGGATCCGGGCCGTGGTTGGTGGCTTCATAGACCACGCACAGGTCCCCCGAGTCCACCTTCGCGTGCGTCACGGTGACGTCGAAGAAACGGTTCTGCTCCAGCACCCCGGTGTCGGCCAGCTCGTACTCATCCTGCTCATAGCCGCGCTCGCGGTTCGCGTCGCGCAGCTGCTGGTAGGGGAAGGCGGCCTGCGGGTAGCGGTAGAGCCACTGTGCCCAGGAGTGCGTCGGGGTGGCATCCAACGCCCAGTAGTACTCCTTGACGTCCTCGCCGTGATTGCCCTCCGGGCCGGTCAGCCCGAACAACCGCTCCTTGAGGCGGTCGTCACGGCCATTCCACAGGGCGACGGCCAGGTTGAGGAAGCCGTAGCGGTCACAGACCCCGCCCAGCCCGTCCTCGCCCCAGCGGAAGGCCCGCGTGTGGGCCTGGTCGAAGGGGAAATCCGCCCAGGCGGCCCCGTCATGGGAGTAGTCCTCCCGCACCGTGCCCCACTGGCGGGAGGCCAGGTACGGACCCCACCGGCGCCAGGCGGAATCCGGGCTGCCCGATTGGGCAAGTCTGCGGCCTTCAACGGTCTTTGCGACGGCTTCGAGCATGACACCAGCCAAACAGCCCCGGGGCCGCAGACCAAGACCGTCGGGTGGGTTTTCGCGCTCGGTGGAAGTCACCTCGGGCTGCCAGGCGCAGCGGGGACGGCTCCCAGTCAGGCTGGCCGGTTGGGCAACCGCCCGGCATCCTCGGCCAGGCCGATGGTACGGACCGCTCCGGCCGGCTGGGCGGCCCGGAGCGCGGCCTGGATCCGGTGGTAGGGCGGCTGGTGCGACGGGAGATAGCCAGCCAGGAATTGCTGCACCGGCTCCACCGGCACCGTCGCACCGGGAGGATTGCCCCGGTCCAGAAAGGCCACCAGCATCAGGTTCTCCAGCGTCGCCCCGCCGGGACGCAGCGGTGGCTGCACATGCGGCAGGTCCAGCGCCCGGGCTCCGAGCGAGTGGTAGAAGCGGACCCGGCTGGCCGGGTCGCCGTGATCCGCCGAGGCCGGGATGGACTCGGGGTGTTCCACCTCACCCAGGATCAGTTCCGGGGACAGTTCCGCCTGCCAGCTGGCCATGGCCTCGGTGAGCAGCCGGCGGCCGATCCCGCCGCCCCGGCAGCCGGGCCGCACCGCGAGCCAGGTGAGCAGCAGGACCCGTGACTCGGCGTCGTGTTCGGCCAGCACGATGCCGTCCGGATGGTCCGCGTCTCCCGCCGAGTGGGCCAGCAGACGCCCGTCGCGGATCGCGGCCAGGAAGTCCTCCTCCGTGGTCAGCTCGTCGCGGGGAAAGGTGGGCAGCAACAGGTCGTGGTACCAGCGGCGGGCGCGGGCTTGCAGGTCATCGGCGGGCATGGCTCCACGCTATCCAGCCCGGTTCCAACCAGGCCGAACCGGCCGTCGTCGGAGCCAACTCGATCGGGCCAACCGTCCACTTCTGGGAAATGACCTCCAGAATTCGCGCCCCCACCCGGCCCGGCGCACATGCGGCTCCCCCGGGTTGGTTCCGGAGGTCGATTCCCAGAACTGGCCAACCGTCCCAGTGGCGGGGTCACTAGAGTCACAGGCATGGACATTCGTGGGATGCGACGGGACTACCGCGGCGCGGAGCTGGACGAGGCTGCCAGCGCCCCCAACCCGGTCAGGCAGTTCGAGCAGTGGTTCGAGGACGCGCGTGGAACCGACAATCTGGACCCGAATGCGATGACCCTTGCCACCGTCGGGCCCGACGGGCGGCCCTCCACCCGGATCGTGCTGCTGAAGAGCTTCGACGAGGACGGCCTGGTCTTCTTCACCAACTACGCCTCCCGCAAGGGGCAGGAGCTGGCCGCCAATCCCCTGGCCGCGCTGCAGTTCCACTGGCCGCAGCTGGACCGGGTGGTGCGGATCGAGGGCGCGGTGGTCAAGGTCAGCGCCCAGGAGTCCGACGAGTACTTCCACCAGCGCCCGGTGGATTCCCGGATCGGCGCCTGGGCCTCACCGCAGAGCCAGGTGATCAGCAACCGCGGGGTGCTGGTGACCAATGCCGCCAAGGTCTCCGCCAAGCACGGAATCCATCCGCCACGGCCAGAGCACTGGGGCGGCTACCGGCTCACCCCGGACGTCTGGGAATTCTGGCAGGGCCGCACCTCCCGGCTGCATGACCGGCTGCGCTACACCCTGGCCGACGGGACGTGGCACAAGGAGCGGTTGGCCCCCTGATCCGGGCCACCCGGGGCCCCGATTTCCCGCCGCACCCCGCACATCCACTTCGCAGCAGATACGTCTTGGGGGGGGGGGGGGGGGGGGTTTTCCCAAACCTGGGTGGTTTTAGGCTTGGTGTTCCAGGC
>NZ_JBCDMW010000005.1:0-60601 GCF_038433155.1 Luteococcus sp. H101 | reverse complement strand
CCCCCCCCCCCCCCCCCTCAGCACAGCCCCCTTGGTGGTGCATCCCCCTCCCCCCCCCCCCCAAGACTTTGGTGCTGCGAAGTTCGGCGTCCCAGGCTGGGCACGGACCAGCAGGTCCTCGATCGCGACGGGTGCCTCCGGCGTCGCGTCGGGGATGAAGGCGACCAAGTCGGGGCTGACCGCTGTGCAGTGGAGCCGATGTTCCGGTCAGGCCCAGCCGCTGCGTGGTGGGGCCAACACCCCAGTCAGGCCCGACCCCTGCGTGGTGGGGCCGACGCCCCCGTCGGGCCAGGCCCCGGCGTCGCGTCGGGGATGACGAGGCCCCAGTCGGGCCGACCCCTGTGCGATGAGCCGAAGCCCCGTCGGATCAGGCCTCGGCGTCGCCGGCCAGCAGCCGGTAGACGTCCTTGCGGGCCCGCTCCAGGATCTTGCGCGCGGCCTCCACCTGCTCCGCGTCGCCGGTGACCACCACCTGCTGCACCGCCATGCCCAGCTGGTGCATGTCACCGCGCACGTCCAGGAAGCCGCGATGCGGCTCGGCCACCTTGTCCCACGGGCTGGCCAGCTCCTCGGCGTGGTTGGCGACGTGGGTCCGGCCGGCCTCGGTGAGCCGGAAGACCTTCTTGCCGTCGGCCTCGGTGGGCTCAATCAGACCCTCGTCCTCCAGCAGCCCCAGGGCGGGGTAGATGGAGCCGGCGCTGGGCCGCCACAGGCCATTGGACTTCTCCGCGATGGCATTGATCAGGCCATAGCCGTTGAGCGGGGTCTCGGCCAGCAGCGCCAGGACGGCATTGCGCACGTCGCCCTTGCGGCCCCGGCCCGGGCCCCGACGGCCGCCTCCGCGCCCACCTCGGGGGCCGCGCCCCTCGGGCATCGGCATCCCGAAGCCGCCCATCGGGCCCTCCGGACCACCGAAACCGGGGCCCGCGAAGCCGGGGCCACCGAAGCCGGGACCAAAGCCCCGCCCGGGGCCCTCACCCCGGCCACGTCCCCGGCCAGCGCCGCGTCCGCGACCCTCGCCCGGGCCGAAGCCCTGATCGTCGGGCCGGCCATGCCCGTGGCCGGGGTGTCCTGCATCCCCAGCGGCCTGGGGGTGGCGCCCACCGCGGTGGGCATGGTGGCGGCCTCGGCCACCCTGCGGCCCCTGGGGGCCGAACTCGAACTCACTCTGGTTCATGAACTTCTTCATGGGTTTTCTCCTTGGGTGTCTGTGGGGGCGTGCCCTGCTGGCTCGCCCCGACGCATCCGGCTCGAATCCCGCGATGAGCTCTCGGTGCGTCGTCGATATATCGAAATCATAGCGACGAATATTCCGTCGGTCAATCCGCGACGAGAGCCGTCAGCCTCTGGACACCCGGATGCCACCACCGTCTGATATCCAGTCCCTGACCGATGGAGCCGAAGGAAGATTGCAATGACTACGTCGAATGACCCCAACTCGCCGCAGCCCCAGAACCCCTGGGGGCCACCCGGCGGCCAGCCGAACCAGCCCTGGCCCCCGCAGGGACACCCCGGCCAAGGACAGGCCGGCCCGGGGCAGCCGGGCGCGCATCCGGCTGCCCAGCCGTGGCCGCCGCAGCAGCCACCCCACCGTGCGGCGGGTGAACCGACGTCGGTGGGCGGCTCCCCCGCCGGCCGACCCGTCGGCGCCGCCGGCACCCGCGTGAGCGTGCAGGAGAAGCGAGCCTTCAGCGTGCCGGGCCTGCTGGCCCTGGTCCTCACCTTGGCGCTGCTGGTCTTCGGCGCCATGCTGGCGGCGGGCAGCGAGAGCGGCGGCGGCACCTTCCTGGGCATCCTGCTGATTGCCGCGGGCCTGCTGGCTGGCAGTTCGCTGACCATCGTGCAGCCCGGCCAGACCAAGGTGATCCAGTTCTTCGGCAACTACATCGGCACGCTGCGCAAGCCGGGCCTGCAGATGACGGTGCCGCTGACCGCCAAGCGCACCGTCTCGGTGAAGGTCAACAACTTCGAGACCCACGAGCTCAAGGTGAACGACGCCGACGGCAACCCGGTCAACATCGCCGCGATCATCGTCTGGCAGGTGGCCGACACCGCCAAGTCCGTCTTCGCGGTGGAGAACTACATGAACTTCGTCGCCGTGCAGTCCGAGTCGGCGCTGCGGCACGTCGCCTCCGTACACCCCTATGACAATGCCGATCCGGGGGTGGAGACCCTGCGCGGTTCCACCGACGTGATCGCCGGGGAGCTGGCGGCCGAGGTGGCCGAGCGGATCCAGATTGCCGGCCTGGAGGTGCTGGAGACCCGGATCGCGTCGCTGGCCTATGCGCCGGAGATCGCCCAGGCGATGCTGCAGCGCCAGCAGGCTTCGGCCGTGCTGGCCGCCCGGGAGAAGATCGTGCTGGGTGCGGTCTCCATGGTGCAGGATGCGCTGACCAAGCTGGAGGAGCAGCAGATCGTCACCCTGGACGATGACCGTCGGGCCCAGATGGTCTCGAACCTGCTGGTGATCCTGTGTTCTGATTCCCGCGCCACCCCAGTGCTGAATGCGGGTGCGATGCAGCAGTAGCCGCTCCACCGCCGGAATCACCCGACGAGAACAGATGCAGGACGGGGGTCCAACGCAACTATGGCGTCGGAGCCCCGTCCTGCATCTGTTTTGAGCAGAGCCAGGCGGCGCTGTCGGACCCATCCGGCAGAATCAGGCACATGGAACACCTCGTGCTGGGCGCCACCGCCTTCCTGGTCACCGTGCTGGCGGTCACGGCGCTCTGCCGTCGCTTCGGGCTGAACGCCCCCCTGGTGCTGATCGTGATCGGGTTGCTGGGTAGCTACCTGCCCTTCATCCACGAGCCGCAGCTCTCCCCCGAGGTGATCCTGATCGGCGCCCTGCCGCCGCTGCTCTATGCCTCGGCGGTGACCACCTCCCTGATGGACTTCCGGCGCAATGCCTCCGCGATTGGCTGGCTGAGCGTCGGGCTGGTGCTGTTCACCACGGCCGGGGTGGGGGCCGTGGTGCACCAACTGCTGGGGATCGGTTGGGCCGCTTCGTTGGCGATCGGCGCGGTGGTGGCTCCGCCCGACGCCGTGGCCGCGACGGCAGTGGCCCGGTCCATCGGCCTGCCCCGACGGGTGGTGTCTGTGCTGGAGGGCGAGAGCCTGGTCAACGACGCCACCGCCCTGGTCAGCCTGCGCACCGCGATCGCCGCGATGGGGGCGTCGGTGGCCGTCGGCAGCGTGCTGCTGGACTTCCTGCGGGCCGTCGTGGTGGCGATCGTGGTGGGCCTGGTGGTGGCCAAACTCGCCAACCTCTGCTTCAGGTGGACCGATGATGCCGCCACCTCCACCGCGCTCAGCCTGCTGGTGCCCTTCGTCGCCTATGTGCCCGCGGAGGAACTGCACGGCTCCGGCGTGCTCTCCGTGGTGGTGGCGGGGCTGATGATCGGCCATGCCTCGCCCGCCATCCAGTCCGGCCAGACCCGGCTGGCACAGCAGATCAACTGGCACACCGTGCAGTTCCTGCTGGAGAACGCCGTTTTCCTGCTGATCGGTCTGCAGGTGCGCAGCATCGTGAACAATGCCCGAGGCACGGACCTGACCGTGGGCCGCGTCCTGTTTGCCTGTCTGGCCACCCTGCTGACCGTGATGGTGCTGCGGGTGGTGTGGGTCTTGGGCACCCGGGTGCTGGTGCACATCGGCCCTACGCAGCAGACCACCCCCGCCAGGGAATCCGCGGTGATCTCCTGGGCGGGCATGCGCGGGGTGGTCACCCTGGCCGCGGCGCTGACCCTGCCGGAGCACACTCCCTACCGCTCGGTGCTGATCCTGATCGCGCTGGCGGCCACCATGGGTACCCTGCTGATCCAGGGCCTGACCCTGCCGATCATCGCGCGCAACATCGGGATCCACGGCCCGGACCCGCGGGAGGACACCCTGCAGGAGGCCACCATCTACCAGCACGCCGTCGCCGCCGGGCTGGAGCGCGTGCGGGCCGAAGCCGGCCCACATGACCAGGACACCATCCAGTTGCTGCAGGAGCAGGGCGAACGGCAGATCAACTCCATCTGGGAGCGGCTGGGCCGCCCGGAGGCAGACGTCGAGACCCCGTCGGAGACTTGGCGACGGCTGCGCACCGCGTCCATCGCCGCCGAGCGCGCCGAGGTGCTGCGGATGCGCGACGCCGGCCAGGCCGAGCACGAGGTGTTGGGCCGGGTGCTGAATGCGCTGGACATGGAGGAGGCGGCGATCCTGAGGCGCAGCGAGGCGGCAGAGCGGGTCCCCGGAACGCCCCTGCGCCCGGCCCTGCCCGATTCCCCCTGCCAACACCTGGCCGCTTCCCCGTGCACCGTCGAGCCCAGCACCGCCGGAGTGTGTGCCGCATGTGAAGCCGACGGGACGGACCCGGTGCACCTGCGGCTCTGCCTGACCTGTGGCCACGTCGGCTGCTGCGACTCCTCCGTGGGGATGCACGCCACCCGGCACTTCGAGGAGACCGGGCACCCGACGATGCGCTCGATCGAGCCGGGAGAGGCCTGGCGCTGGTGCTATGTCGACGAGGTGCTGGGCGGCGGCAGCGACTGAGTGCTGGCGTGTCACCTACTCCTGCAGGAATTCGTCGCTGACCAATTCTCCCGAGTCCAGGTCGAAGACCAGCCGATGGGCGTCGGTGGAGGTGCTGCTCTCCCGTTGACCGCTGGAGTCCTGGCGCAGCACCCAGCCGGTGTTCACCGTGGCGCGCACCTCCAGCTGGCCGTCATCCTCGGTCTCGGAGACGGCGATGGTGCGGGAATCGGCCTGCTCGATGGTGACCCCCTTGGTGACGAAGCCGTCCCGGGAAGGCTTCAGCGCCCGCGCCACCGCCGGCGACGCGCTACTCCCGGACACCCAGTAGGAGATGGCCTGCTGGTCGTAGCCGGCCAGCAGGTCCGCAGTGCTCGGCCGTTGCTGCCACGACGTGGCGACGGCACCCAGCCCGAAGCTGGCCATCAGGGCAAGCCCCAGCAGGATCACCACCACCTTGCGCCACTGCACCACTGAACCTCCCCATCCCTCCGGATCTAACCCGAGACTACCCAGCGGACCCCCGCCGGTGGATTCGCGGGCGGAGGTGACGACCGGGTGAATTCTGTGGCCAAACTCACCGACTAGTCATGATTGATACTTCTTTGGGTTACGTTCGTTCCAAGCAACGACACATCACGGAGTGGGAGTAGCCATGAGCAAGAACCTCGTCAACGGCCTGATCGCCGGCGTGATATCCGCGATCATCGCCTTCATCTGCTGGACCCAGCTGGCCGACGCCTCCTCCGGCACGGCCTCGGGGATCGCCGCCGCCTTCTTCGTCGGCACCACGATCATTGCCACCCTGGTCTCGGGGGCGATCACGAAGCAGGTTGCCCAGAAGCAGCGCTGACCAGGCTCCGCGCGGCCGCCTGCACCCCCGGGGTCCACTCCCGGTTGGTGCGGGTGATCGCGTTCCTCAACCCGGGCAGGGGCCACTGCTCGGGCAGCAGCTCTGCGGGGAGTTGGGGGGCCAGCAGCAGGCACTGGTAGCCGGCCCGCATGGCGGCCGCGTACCGCAGGATGTCTGGATCGAGCACGGATCGGGGCGCCTCGCCCAGGCCGGCCAGATGGTTGGTGGTGGTGACCACCCGTCGGGTCAGCAGGTCCAGCTCCCACAGCTGGGCCACCAGGCCGCGGGCGTCGGCGGCCGCCAGCTCAAGGCGGACCGGGAGCGCACCGGCCCCCTCGGGAGCCTCGGCCAGGTGGCCGAGCACTGCCTCGGCCGGTAGCAAGGGGTGCACCAGGAGCCCGGGACGCAGCAATCGGAAGCCCTGGGAGATGCCGGTGCGGCGGGCATGGTCCCGCCAGGCCCGCTGACTCTCCGGGGCGTGGAAGAGCACCCCGGAGAACTGACCGTCCCACGAGTCCACGGGCGGTGATTCGCCATGACCGAGCGCACGCAGCCGACCGAACTGCTCGGACACCGGCCCGGACAGCCGGTATCCGGTGGTCCTCCCCCGCCGCTCACCCCGCAGCACCCCGCGCTGCTGCAGCCGGGCCAGCAGGCTGCGCGACGCGGCGGGTGACTTCCCGAACAACCCCAGCAGCGCCACCAGACCCGGCCCCGGCAGTTCGGGCAGGGCAGTGATCCCGAAACAGAAAGCCACCAGCCCCGCGTCATTGTCCAGTTCCCGGAGTGCGCTCACGCCCCCAGCATTACAGGCTCGCCGGAGGCCGGTGCAGCCGATTCTGGAAAACGACCTCGAGATTCCAGCGGGCCCCGTCAGGTCAGCCGAACCAGGGCGAGGGGCCAGGATTCGGGGGTCGATTTCCAGAATTGGACGACGGACCAGGTTCTTGGGGGCTCCGAGGAGAGGCCTCGACAAGCTCGGCCACCATGGCTGGGTCCGGCTCGGCCGCCGTGGCGGGCAAGCCCGCCCACTGTGGTGGATCCGGGCCGGATTCTGGAAAGTGACCTCCAGAGTCCTTCTCCGTCCGCCTGTCAGGCGGGGCAGCGCGAGGGAGTCGGAATTCTGGAGGTCAATTCCCAGAACTGGACGAAGGACCCAGATCTCCGGCGCCCCCAAGGAGGGGCCTCGACAGGCTCGGCCACCGTGGCCTGGAGACCTGGGAGGGCCTCGACAGGCTCGGCCGCCGTGGTGAGCCATGCTTTCCCCGCCGTGATGGGTGAATTTCCGGGCAACTCCTTGCCCCGGCCATTCATCCGTCGCGCCGGTGCGGCAAGAATGGTGGGGTGAGCACCGAGCAGACCGTCCCCACCACGCCCGACGCCCCCGAGAGCGCCCCCGTGAAGCTGGGCATCCTGACCTCCGGCGGCGACGCCCAGGGCATGAATGCCGCCGTGCGCGCCGTGGTGCGCACCGCCATCCGGCTGGGCGCCCAGCCCTATGCCATCTTCGAGGGCTACCAGGGCATGATCGACGGCGGCGACGGGATCAAGGCCTTCGGCTGGGACGACGTCGGCAGCATCATGCACCGCGGCGGCACCTTGATCGGCACCTTCCGCAGCAAGGAGTTCCGGGAGCGGGACGGTCGGTTGAAGGCGGCGGCAAACCTCGTCGGGCACGGGATCGACCACCTCGTCGTGATCGGCGGCGACGGCTCCCTGTCCGGCCTGGACCTGTTCCGCCAGGAGTGGCCGGGCCTGCTGGCCGAGCTGGCCGAGAACGGCGTGATCACCCAGCAGGAGGCGGATCAGCACCCGTCGCTGATGATCGCCGGGCTGGTGGGCTCCATTGACAATGACCTGGTGGGCACGGACATGACCATCGGCGCGGACACCGCGCTGCACCGGATCGTCGACGCCATCGATGACCTGGCCAGCACCGCCGCCAGCCACCAGCGCTCCTTCGTGGTGGAGGTGATGGGCCGGCACTGCGGCTACCTGGCACTGATGGCCTCGGTGGCCGGCGGCTGTGACTACTGCCTGATCCCGGAGTACCCGCCCGCCGAGGGCTGGGAGGACCGGATGTGCGCCGAGCTGAAGCGGGGGCGCGACGCCGGCCGTCGGGACTCGATTGTGATTGTGGCCGAGGGCGCCAAGGACCGCGACGGCAACCCGATCACCAGCGAGTACGTGCGCCAGACCCTGGAGGACCGGCTGGGCGAGGACGCCCGGGTCACCATCCTGGGCCACGTGCAGCGCGGCGGCACGCCCAGCGCCTATGACCGGTGGGCCTCCACCTGGCTGGGCCACGAGGCCGCCAAGGAGGTGCTGGCCGCCACCCCGGACAGCCCCGGGAATGTGATGGCGCTGCGCGGCAACCGGGTGGTGGGGGTTGACCTGATGGAGGCCGTGAAGCAGACCCGTCGAGTACCGGAACTGATTGCGGACAAGAACTTCGACCAGGCGATGACGCTGCGCGGCGGCTCCTTCACCGAGATGCGCAAGATCTTCCTGGAGCTGGCCGAGCCCAGCCGGGTGAACCCGGATTCCAGCGCCAAGCGGATCGCGATTGTGCACGCCGGCGGCCTGGCCCCGGGCATGAACACCGCCGCCCGGGCCGCGGTCCGGCTGGGGATCAGCCGCGGCCACACCATGCTGGGCGTGCGCAATGGCTTCGTCGGGATGCGCGACGGGCAGATCGAGGAGCTCAGCTGGGACGACGTCGAGGGCTGGACCGGCGAGGGCGGCGCGGAGCTGGGCACCCGTCGCACCATCCCCCCGCTGGAGCACCTGTACGGGATCAGCCGATCGCTGGAGGACAATGACGTCGACGCGCTGCTGGTGATCGGCGGCTGGAATGCCTACCGGGCCGCCCACATGCTGCACACGGAGAAGGACCGCTACCCGGCCTTCAACATCCCGATCATCTGCGTGCCGGCCACCATCGACAACAATGTCCCCGGCTCGGAGCTGGCGATCGGCACGGACACCGCGCTGAACGTGATCGTCGAGGCGATCGACCGGATCAAGATGTCCGGCTCGGCCACCCGACGGGCCTTCGTGGTGGAGACCATGGGCCGCTACTGCGGCTACCTGGCGCTGATGAGCGGCATCTCCGCCGGCGCGGAGCGGGTCTACCTGCACGAGACCGGGATCAGCCTGGGTGACCTGTACCACGACATGGAGTGGCTGCGCGGCTCCTTCGAGGGCGGCCGACGGCTCTTCCTGGCGATCCGCAATGAGCGGGCCAGCGAGCACTATGACACCGAATTCCTGGCCAACCTGTTGGAGGAGGAGGGCAAGGACTCCTTCGACGTGCGGCACTCCATCCTGGGCCACGTCCAGCAGGGCGGCGCCCCCACCCCCTTCGACCGACTGCTGGCCACCCGGCTGGTCTCGCACGCCCTGGAACTGCTGGACCAGGGCTGGGCCAAGCGCCGCCCGCAGTCCTTCTACATCGGGCTGCAGGAGGGGGCGGTGGCCAAGCAGCCGCTGGCCCACATGATGGAGCACGTGGACCCGGTCTTCCGTCGCCCGCTGGAGCAGTGGTGGCTGGAGCTGCAGGAGGTCTTCGCCGACGTCGCCTACGAGCCGTCGACCCCCTCGCACACCTCTCTCTGACGCTCGATCACCCACTATCCGCCTGTCTTGGACATTCCCGAGACAGGCGGATAGTGCGTGATCGGCCGCCGTCAGTTGTGGGATTCCCACGCCCCAAACCCAAGCATGCTGTGAATCTGGGCGGGATGGTGCAGAAACGTTACGGTACCGTAGGTTACGCAGTCGTAACCTACGGACGCGTACCCACCGAGGAGTCCCGATGAGTGAACGCCCCCTTCCCACCATCATCCAGGGCGGCATGGGCATTGCCGTCTCCAGCTGGCGGCTGGCGCGCGAGGTCAGCCTGGCCGGCGAGCTGGGCGTGGTCTCGGGAACGGCCCTGGACGCGGTGCTGGCCCGCACGCTGCAGGACGGCGACCCGGGTGGGCACTACCGGCGCGCGCTGGCGCACTTCCCCAATCCGGAGGTGGCGCAGCGCATCCTGGACAAGTACTTCAAGCCCGAGGGCCGGCAGGGCGCCCCGTACCGGCCGCACGAGACCATCACGGTCAACCCCAAGCAGAACATCATCGACCTGTGCGTGGCCGCGAACTTCTGTGAGACCTGGCTGGCCAAGGAGGGCCACGACGGGCTGGTGGGGATCAACTTCCTGGAGAAGGTGCAGATGGCCACCCCCACCGCCGCGCTGGGCGCGGTGCTGGCCGGCGTCGACTATGTACTGATGGGCGCCGGCATCCCGCGCGAGATTCCGCAGCTGCTGCGCGACCTGTCCGCCGGGCGCCCCGGCGGTGTGCACGTCGACGTCGACGGCGGGCAGGCGCTGTGGGATGAGGTGGACCCGACGTCGGTGCTGGGCGGCCCGATGGAACCGCTGCCCACCCCGCGCTTCCTGGCGATCATCTCGGTGCACTCGCTGGCCAACTTCCTCAACCGCGACGAGAAGATCAAGCCCTTCGGCTTCGTCGTCGAGGGTCCGGTGGCCGGCGGTCACTCCGCGCCGCCGCGCGGCAGGATGAACCTGGACGAGCAGGGCGACCCGATCTACGGCGAGAAGGACGTGGCCGATCTGGTCAAGATGGCCGCCGTCGGCTCCCCCTTCTGGATGGCCGGCGCCTACTCCGAGCCGGAGCGGGTGCAGGAGGCGCTGGATGCGGGGGCGGTGGGCGTGCAGTGCGGCACCATCTTCGCCCTGGCCAAGGAGTCCGGCATGCGCGACGACCTGCGCCGCCAGATGCTGGACGACCTCTCCCGGGACCAGCTGGACGTGCGCAATGACCCCCGCGCCTCCCCCACCGGCTTCCCCTTCAAGATCGCCCAGGTGGCCGGCACGCTGTCCGACCCGGAGGTCTACCAGGCCCGCCCGCGGCTGTGCGACCTGTCCTACCTGCGCCAGCCCTACCAACGGGAGAACGGCAGCATCGGCTACCGGTGCGCCTCCGAGCCCGTCGACGCCTATCTCAAGAAGGGCGGCAGGGTCGAGGACACCGTGGGCCGCAAGTGCCTGTGCAACTGCCTGATGGCGAACATCGGCCTGGGCCAGGAGCGCAAGGACGGCTACACCGAGGATCCGGGGATCACCCTGGGCCAGGACGTCACCGGCGCCAAGCGGCTGCTGGAGCAGCACCCCGAGGGCTGGGGCGCCGCCGACGCAGTGGGCTTCCTGCTGGGCAAGGCATGAGCCGTCGATTCCGGCTTCTATGGCTGTCTCGGATTCTACCTAGAGGAAACCAGAAAGCTCAAGCGCTGCGATTGGCCAGTCGGTCCACGCCGAACAGCAGCAGCGTCGGCAGCAACACCATCACCGGGATGAAGGCGAAGCTCTGGGCCGCTCGGACGACGACGAACACCAGGGCCGGGTAGAGCAGCAGGACCACCGGGTAGGTGACCGTGCGCACCCGGCGCCTGGTGCCCGACTCCCCCAGCAGGACAATCAGCAACCAGGCCAACGGATGCAACAGGAGAAGCAGCGCCCCCAGCACCGCCGAGGTGCTGTTCACGGTCCAGCCGACGATCACCACGGCCGGCAGCGCCACCGCCGTCCACAGCAGTGATCCCAGTGTGCACAGGATGTAGGCACCGGAGTTGAGCGGGTGCGGCTCGGGCACCGGGAGGGTCGAACGGATGTGCAGCCAGTCCCCGACGACGAAGGCCACAGCCCCGGCCACGGCGAGGATCGTCGCGGCCTGCAGGGCAATCCCTGCCCGGGCAGGGTCACACCAGGAATAGGACTGGCAGGTGGTCGGGCTCCCCATCCACTCCGAATGAAAGAGGTATCCCAGCGCCAGCGACCCCAGCACCAGCACCGCGCCAGTTGCCCAGCAGGCGCGTGCGGCATTCCGCTGGCGACGGTGGGAGTTCACGGGGGTGACGGCCATGGGTGCCATGATGCACCCCCGCGGGCCACGGATTGGCAACTATCCCGAAATCTTGCGAATTCGCTAGAAAATGAGGTCGAGAGTCCAGACCAACAGGCAGGACCGGGCTCCTCCTTCTGGGGAAATCTTCACGGACTCCGCCAGCCGGGGCGGCCGCTTCGGCGCTCCGGTGATTCGGTCACTCGCCCAGTTGTCCCGATAGAGCGCATGCCACGGTCCACTGCCACTATGGCACTGGGGTGCGGCATGCGCTCTGTCGGGATAACTGGTCAGTCGACCAATAGGGTTGGGTGGCGCAATTGTGG
The DNA here is from genome assembly GCF_038433155.1 of Luteococcus sp. H101. NCBI lineage: Bacteria > Bacillati > Actinomycetota > Actinomycetes > Propionibacteriales > Propionibacteriaceae > Luteococcus > Luteococcus sp. H101. Next base: position 48,992 of record NZ_JBCDMW010000005.1, on the reverse strand, counting down.
GTGAATCTCCCGGAAGCACGCAGATTCTTCAGCTCTCTGGGTCAACGGCTAGATTGCCTAAGAGTCTGCCAGAGGGCGCTCTGGCCTCGCGCCGCGGCGGCTCTGCTGGCGAGCCCGAAGGCAGCGACCGTCAGCGGGCATAGTGCAGGGCGACCAGTTCCCCGTCGATCTCCCGGACCCGGATGGGCAGCCCGAAGACATCTTCGAGCAACTCGTCGCGCATGATCTCGGCGGGGCTGCCGGCCGCCACCACCCGCCCGTCGGCCATCACCACGATGTGGTCGGCGTAGACACTGGCGGCATTCAGGTCATGCAGCACCACGACGATCGACTTGCCCAGCTCATCGGCGGCCCGGCGCAGCTGGCGCATCATCCGCACCCCATGGCTCATGTCCAGGTTGTTCAGCGGCTCGTCCAGCAGGATGTGGTCCGTGTCCTGGGCCAGGACCATGGCGACGAAGGCGCGTTGGCGCTGGCCACCCGACAGTTCGTCGAGGAAGCGGCCGGCGAAGGGGGCCAGGTCCAGGTAGTCCATCGCGGCCTCGATCTGCTCCCGGTCCTCTTCGGTCAGCCGGCCCTTGGAGTGCGGGTAGCGGCCAAAGGCCACCAGGTCCCGCACCGTCAGCCGCACCGCCAGGTGGTTGTCCTGGCGCAGGATGGCGAGCGTCCGGGCCAGCTGGTCGCTGGGGGTGGTGGCGACGTCCAGGCCATCCACCAGCACCCGGCCGTAGGCGGGGGTGAGCAGCCGGGAGATCATCGCCAGCAGGGTGGACTTGCCGGCGCCATTGGGCCCCACCAGGGCGGTCACTCCCCCGGCGGGGATCTCGATGGTGACGTCGTCCACCACCACCGTGTCGCCGTACTTGGCCTGGAGGTGGTCGGTGATGATCATGCGGGCCTCCCGGCGCGGGTTGAACGAAGGAGCAGGAACAAGAAGGTGATGCCGCCGACGAATTCCACCACCATGGACAGCGAACCCTCGAAGCCGAGCACCCGCTCGAAGAGCACCTGCCCGCCCACCAGGGTGATCACCCCGGCCAGGGCGACGGCAGGGATGGTGGCGGCGTGCCGATGGTCCCCGATGGTGCGGTAGGTCAGGTGGGCCACCAGCAGCCCGAAGAACATCGTCGGGCCCACCAGGGCGGTGGCGGTGCCCACCAGCAGCGCCACGATCACCAGGTTCACCAGGCTGGCCCGGCGGTGGTTGACGCCCAGCCCGATGGCCACGTCGCGCCCCAGGGCGACGACGTCGAGCTCGCGCCGGGAGCGCCAGACCCAGGCCACCGCCAGGGCGACGATGACGGCGCTGACCCCCAGCAGCTGCGGATGGGAACCGGTGAAGTCGGCGAACATCCGGTCACTGAGCACCTGGAAGGCGTCGGGATCCAGCAGCCGCTGCATGAAGCTGGACAGGCCCCGGAAGAGTCCGCCCAACAGGACACCCACCAGCACCATCAGGGTGACCGAGCGGTTCAGCCTGACCAGCATCGCGGTGAACAACAGCAGCGCGAAGCCCACCATGGAGACCAGCACCACCAGGTACTGGGCCACCTCCCCCAACCCGATGGTCCCCAGGAAGAAGACCGACGCCGTCTGCAGGGCGACGTAGAGCGAGTCCAGCCCCATGATCGACGGGGTGAGGATCCGGTTGGCGGTGACGGTGTGGAAGAGCACGGTGGCCACGCCGATCGCCACCGCCACCACGCACATGGTGGCCAGGGTGACCAGGCGTCGCTCCACCAGGTAGGGGGAGGCAGGCAGCCGGTAGTAGAAGTAGCCGGCGCAGGCGGTCAGGGCGACGACGGCCAGGACGAGCAGCCGCCGGCCGGGGCGCGGCCCGGGACGCACGTCACGGGCGGCGGTGACGACGTCGCGTCCGGTGCGGGCGACCTCGGGCCAGTCCATGGACAGCTTGGGCATCAACGTCGCCCCCGCAGCAGGATCATCAGGAAGGCCAGGGCACCGACGATTCCCATCACGGTGCCGATCGGCATCTCGTAGGGGTGGATCAGCAGCCGGGCGGCCAGGTCACAGGCGACGACGAAGCCGGCGCCCAGCAGGGCCACCCAGGGCACGGCCCGGCGGCAGTTGTCGCCAATGGTGGCCCGCACGATGTTGGGCACCACCAGACCGAGGAAGGGCAGCCCGCCGACGGTGACCACCACCGTCGCGCTGACCACGGCAACCACCGCCATCCCGATCATCACGGTGCGGCGGTGGTCCAGCCCCAGGTTGGTGGTGAAGGCCTCACCCATCCCCGCGACGGTGAACCGGTCCGCCAGGAAGCCGGCCAGCAGGGTCAGGCCGCCGGCCACCCAGAGCAGCTCGTAGCGCCCGGCCAGCACGGCGGAGAAGTCACCCGTCGTCCAGGAGTTGAGGGACTGCAGCAGGTCGGTCCGGTAGGCGACGAAGGTCACCCCGGCGCTGACCACGCCGCCCAGCATCATCCCGACCAGTGGGGTGACCAGCATGTCGCGCAGCGGGATGTGGGACAGGATCCGCAGGAAGACGGCGGTGCCGATCAGGGCGGCCACGGCGCCGAAGCACATCTTGACGATCATCGGGGCGCCGGGCCAGCACAGGGCGCTGACCAGCAGCCCGGCGGTGGCGAACTCGATGGTGCCGGCGGTGGACGGCTCGACGAAGATGTTGCGGGTGAGCAGCTGCATGATCTGACCGCTGACGGCCAGCGCGCTGCCGGCCAGCAGCAGCGCCAGCGTGCGGGGCAGCCGGGAGTTGAGCAGCACATTGGCGTCCAGGTCCGCGACGCCCACCACCAGGGAGCCGAACGCCAGCAGGGCGACGACGGCCACCGCCGCCAGATAGGCCGCGCCGCGGGCCACCGATCCATGGCCGCCAGGAGCCCCGCGCATCCCGCGGGGGTCGGCGGCGGCGGACGCGGCATCGCCCGCCGCGGGGGTGACCGCGGCGGGCGATGTGCTGGCGTCGTGGGGGCGACGCCCCTGGAGGGTCAGGCTCATGCCAGGCCGGCCTTGAGTTCCTTGGCCATCTCCAGGGTGTTGTCCAGGCCGGAGCCCAGCAGGTACCAGCGGGCCCCGTTGAGGTAGGTGATCTTCTTGTTCTTGGCGGCATTGGTCTTGTTGACCAGCGCATTGTCCAGCAGCTTGGCGGCGCTGGTGCCCTGCCGGCCGATGGTGGCGTCGCGGTCAATCACGTAGAGCACGTCGGGATTGGTGGTGCTCAGGTACTCATGGCTCACGGCCTGGCCGTGGCTGTCCACCTTCAGGTCCGCGGCGGCGGGCTTGATGCCGTAGACGTCGTGGATGAAGCCGAACCGGCTGCCGGGGCCGAAGGCGGAGATCTTGCCGCCGCTGGTCAGGATGGTCAGGGCCTTGGCATCGCCCTTGCTGGCGGCCTGCTTGGTCTCGGTGATCGCCTTGTCCACGTCGGCCAGCTTCTGGGTCACCTCGGACTCCTTGCCGAAGATGGTGCCGACGTTCTTGGCCTGCTCCTTCATGGAGTCGACGTACTTGGTGTTGTCCACCGCCAGGTTGATGGTGGGGGCCACCTTGCTCAGCTCGTCGTACTTCTCCGCGGTGCGGCCGGCGATGATGATCAGCTCGGGCTCCAGACCGGCCACCTTCTCCAGGTCCGGCTCCTGCATGGTGCCGATGTCCTCGGTCTTCTTGAACTCGGACAGGAAGTCCGGCAGCGTCTTCGCGGGGACGCCGACAACCTTCTCACCCAGCCCCAGGGCCTTCATGGAGTCCAGGGTGGCGTAGTCCAGCACCACCACCTTGCCGGGGTTCTTGGTCACCTCGGTGCTGCCCTGGGTGTGCTTGATGGTCACCTTCTCCCCGTCCTTGGCGGCGGGGGTGGCGGAGGAGGTGGAGCCGCAGGCCACCAGTCCCAGGGTCAGGAAGCAGGCGATCAGGGCAAAGATCCGGCGCAACATGGCTTGTCCTAGCGTGTTCGTGTGAGTGGCAGCGGCGGTGGCCCCGCGACAGCGCCGGGGACACCCAGCCGCGGTTAGCTGAGGTTTACCTAACTAAGGACACCCTTACACACTACGTGGTGAATTGTCACGCCGTGACCATGTTTTAAGACACGTTGACGTCACCAAAACGTGGGGAGCGCCGACGCCTACCGCGCCGTGCGGGAACGGGCGATCCGCTGACCACCAGTCGTGCGCCGCATGTCCAGCGCCGGCACACGGTCCACGATCACCGCCTCCGCCCGGCAAACCCCTGTTCCAACGCCATCCCACGCGGATCGACAGTGGTCAGTGCTGTGCCCGGACACAGCGACGCGGGGCGAGCCGAAGCCCACCCCGCGTCCCACCGTCGTCGGGTCAGGAGACGGTGAAGGTCTTGCTCAGGGTGGCCGCCTCATGAGTGGCGGTCGCGGCCTGCTTCACCGTCACCGTGCAGGTCCCCTTGGCGCCGAAGACCATGGTGCCGGCGCCGAACTTGCAGACCCCGACTGCATTCATCGAGGCCGAGTAGCTGAAGGCGCCCGAGCCGGAGGTGCTGGTGGGGTTCAGCGGAACCGACTGCCCCACCGTGACACTGGTGGGCACATTCCAGGTGATGGCATTGGCCTTCAGCCCGCTGACCGCCCAGGACCGGGTGACCGGGGCGGCGGCATTGACCGTCGCGCTACCGGACTGGCTGGCCGTCACGGTGCAGGTGCCGCCGCTGAGGTACTTCACGGTGGTGCCGCTCACGGTGCACACCGACGGGGTGCCCGAGGCATAGCTGACCGCGAGCCCCGAGGAGGCGGTGGCCCCCAGGGTGCCCGAGGTGCCGGAGTCCACAGCCGCCGGCTGGGCCCAGGTGATCACATTGCTGGCCTTGCCCGCCTGGCCAACCAGGATGGTGCGGCTCTCGGACGTGGCGGCCCAGGTGGCGTCCCCAGCCTGCTTGGCGGTGATGGTGCAGGAGCCCTCGGCCAGGTAGCTCACCGTGGCGCCGGAGACGGTGCACACCGTCGGGGTGGACGACGAGTAGGTCACCGGCAGGCCCGAGGTGGACGTGGCCATCATCGTGGCCGTCTTGCCCGTCAGGCCGTCACCCGCCGGGGTCCACGCGAGGGTCTGCGGCGACTTGTCCTGGGTCTGGTCGAACAGCGTCGTGCGGTAGGTGTAGGCGGGCTGCTCCACACCACCCTTCTTCATGCCGCTGACGGTGATCACCAAGGTCTTGTCCGACGTGACATCGGCCGCGCTGATCCCGGGCTTGAAGCCGACGGCGGGCTTGCCGTAGCCGGCGGTGGGCCGGGTGACCTCCACGGGGACGGCCTTGCCGTCGCTGGTGATGCTGACGGTGGCCGACGACATGTCGGTGCTGGCATCGCTGGCGGAGACGGTCCAGATGTTGTTCTTGGGCACCAGCACCTTGGGCACGTAGCCGGCGTCGGGCCAGGACACGAAGGCGGGGGTGTTGGCCGGATTGGTGGCCGGGACGGACCCCTCCCACAGCTTCAGCGAGTTGCCCCGGGCGGTGAAGCCGCTACCCATGGTGGTGATCCGCGGGTCCAGGATCCAGCGCCGATGGCCGAGCGTGGTGTCATTGCCGGCGTCGTCGATGTAGCCGTTGATGGCCTTGGCGCCATTGGAGAAGCCCAGGGCAAGGTTGCCGGTGGCCGCCGCGCCGGCGCCGTCGGAGGTCCAGCACTTCCAGGTGTTGGGCGGATTGTGGCTCAGGGAGTTGTTGGCCTCCATCATCAGGGCGGCCTGCTGCGCCTTGGCAGACCAGGCGGCGTTGAAGCTGGCGGGAGCCAGGCCCACCATGGAGCGGTAGTAGTTGATGGTGGCCAGCGTCGCCGCCTGGGCATCCGCCGAAACCGTGCCGGGGGTGCAGCTGCTGACATTACCGGTCCAGCCGCCCGCCACCGCGGTGGCGGCCTCGTTGTAGGAACGGTAGGCGGCCAGCGCACCGGCGCGGGTGGAGTTGTCCACGGTTGGGTTGGCGGGCAGCGCGGCCTGCGCCAGCCCGGGGCCGGTCAGGGCGGCCAGCAACGGAGCGATCGCGACGGCGGCCAGCCCGGCTCGACGGGCAGTGGTGCGACGGGGGTTGATGGTCATGTCTTCTCCTGGGTTTCGCTGGCCACGCCCCCCGCCGCAGCCTCGATGAACGCCATCAAGAGAAGCAGAGAATGTGACGAAGATCACCATTTTCTGGACATTTGACCCATTCGCTAGCAGTGAACTGCCCACCCACAAGGGTGAACGCGGCGAGCGGCTTCCGGCGTCCCTCAGGCGGACCGGCCCGACGGCTGCCCGGTCAGGCCCGTCGCTGATCCAGCACGCTGGACCCCAACTGCCGGATGGCCAGCAGCGCCCCAACAGCGGGCAGCGCCCACGCCCCCAACCAACCGGCCATGCCCACCGCACCGGCCCAGCCGGCTCCCGCGTGGCGTTCGGCCAGCCCTCCGAGGGTGCGCATCCACGGCAGCGCCAACAGGGAGAGCAACGTCATACCGAAGACGGCCGCCAGCCGTCGTCGAGCCGGGAGCTCACCGCCCAGCCGGGCCGTCAGGGAGATCATCACCGCCAGCACCAGGGCGCAGGCGGTGAACGGCGCCAGGCTCCCCAGCACGGAGCTGGCCAGCACCCCGATCACATAGACCGGGAAGCCGAACAGGGCCGTGGTCAGCAGCCGTCGGGCCACCGGCCGGGTCCCGTGCAGCCGCATCTCCAGGTCCGGGTGGGCCCGGGCCAGCAGGCCGTCGGCCAGTGAGGCCAGCAGCAGCCCCACGCCGGCCAGCCACAGCAACTCGGTGCGGCGCAGCATGGCGGTCACCTGCTCCGGCGTGCAGGGGGTGGCCCAGCGCTCACAGGGGCGCGGCGCCGCGTTCAGGCCCGGCTCATAGCGGCTGGAGAACCACATGGCCGTGACCATGGCCAGGAGCGCCAGCGTGGTCAGCAGCGAACTCACCCAGCGCGGCAGGCGCCGTCCGTCGTCGCTTGTCATCGCAGGGGCGATTGAGCCAACCGGGGCGTCCATGGCACGGATCCTAACCGGGGGTTCGGCGTTTTGCTGAGCACTTTTCGTGGTTTCGCTGAGGACGGTTCGTGGATTCGCTGGCCCGGGCGACCCACCGATAGCGTCGACTAGCCATATCTGACAAGAACGCTAGAGATGCCCATACACTGCAAGCCATGGATCCGATCCGCAATCCCTATGCCCCCGGCGCCGGCCAGCGGCCGCCCGAGCTGGCCGGCCGCGACGAGCAGCTGCGCGCCTTCGACGTCGTGCTGGAACGGATCGCGCGCGGACGCCCGGAGCGCTCGATCATCCTCACCGGGCTGCGCGGCGTGGGAAAGACCGTCCTGCTCAATGCCCTGCGCAGCCAGGCCGTGCGGGCCAAGTGGGGCACCGGCAAGTTCGAGGCCCGGCCGGATCAGGGGATCCGACGCCCGCTGGGCGCGGCACTGCACATGGCCGTGCGGGAGCTCGGCCACCCCGACGCCGACGCGGTGCTGGGCACCATCAAGGCCTTCATCGAGCGCGACGCCAAGCCCGGCGCCAAGCTGAGCGAGAAGTGGAACCCGGGGATCATGGTGCCCGCCACCAAGGGGCGCGCGGACTCCGGCGACATCGAGATTGACCTGGTGGAGCTGTTCACCGACATCGGCGGGCTGGCGCAGGACCAAGGGGTGGGGATCGCGGTCTTCATCGACGAGATGCAGGACCTGCGCCCCGAGGACGTCTCCGCGATGTGCGCCGCGGTGCACGAGCTCAGCCAGCAGCGGCTCCCGCTGATCATCGTCGGGGCCGGGCTGCCGCACCTGCCGGCGGTGCTGTCCGCGTCGAAGAGCTATTCCGAGCGGCTCTTCCGCTACAACCGGATCGACCGGCTGGAGCGCACCGCCGCGGACCTGGCGCTGACCCTGCCGGCCGAGGACGAGGAGGCCGCCTTCGAGCCCGAGGCGCTGGACGAGATGTATGCCCTGACCGGCGGCTATCCCTACTTCATCCAGGCCTACGGCAAGGTGGTCTGGGATGTTGCGCCGGCCAGCCCGATCACCGTCGACGACGTGCGGGTGGCCACCCCGGAGGCGGAGGCGGAGCTGGCGGTGGGCTTCTTCGGCTCCCGCTTCGAGCGCGCCACCCCGGCCGAACGCGACTACCTGCGCGCCATGGCCGAGGCCTCCGACGGGGGTGACGACGCGGACCAGGTGCCCACCGCCAAGGTGGCCGAGGTGCTGGACCGCAAGGCCCAGAGCCTGTCGCCCGCCCGCGACGCGCTGATGAAGAAGGGTCTGATCTACGCCACCGAACGCGGCAAGGTGGCCTTCACCGTGCCCCACTTCGGGCGTTACCTGCGCAACCAGCAGGGCTGAGCTCTCGGGCATCACCCGCCCGTTCGCAGACCGCGGACGGGCGTCGTGCCACCGGCTCCGCTCACCGCGAAATTCACCATCAGGGCGTGGTCGTGGTCTTCCGACGCCTGCCGGCCGAGGGGTAATTTCCCCGGGACGCGGTGAGGCGGCGAGGCCTCGCCCTGACTGGAGGGGGTTGCCGATGAGTTCGGCAGCAGTTGACCAGGACAAGCCGATCCGCAGCTTGATCCCGGAGCGCATGGACAAGATGCCGTGGTCGAGGTTCCACTGGATGGTGATCTTCGGCCTGGGTACCGCCTGGATCCTCGACGGGCTGGAGATCCAGATCGTCGCCAATGCCGGCTTCGCCGAGACCTTCGGGATGAGCAGTGGCCAGGTGGGCATGACCGCCACCATCTACCTGATCGGCGAGGTGGTCGGCGCGCTGGTCTTCGGCCGCCTGACCGACACCATGGGCCGCAAGAAGATGTTCGTCACCACCCTGGCCGTGTACCTGATCGGCTCCGCGGCGGCGGCCTTCGCCCCCAACACCTACATCTTCTGGATCCTGCGCTTCATCGCCGGCATGGGCATCGGCGGCGAGTACTCCGCCATCAACTCGGCCATCGACGAGCTGATCCCCGGCAAGTTCCGCGGCCGGGTGGACCTGGCCATCAACGGCACCTACTGGTTTGGCGCCATGCTGGGCGCGCTGGTCAGCAACTACATGCTGGCCGAGGGCCGCTTCGCCCAGGACATGGGCTGGCGCCTGGCCTTCCTGGTGGGCCCCATCCTGGGCCTGAGCATCATCTACCTGCGTCGCCACATCCCGGAGAGCCCCCGCTGGCTGGTCACCCATGGCCGCGGCGAGGAGGCCGAGCGGATCGTCGTCGGCATCGAGGAGGAGGTGCAGGCGCAGGGCAAGCAGCTGCCCCAGCACGACGAGGCGGATGCCATGTGGATCAAGGCCCGCGAGGGGCTCAACCCCAAGCAGCTGGCCTGGGTCTTCTTCAAGCTCTACCCGACGCGCACCTTCCTGGGCCTGACACTGATGATCACCCAGAGCTTCCTCTACAACGCCATCTTCTTCACCAGCGCGATGGTGCTCACCAAGTTCCACGGCAAGACGGCCTCCGAGGCGGCGTTGTACTTCTTCGCCTTCGCCGCCGGCAACCTGATGGGTCCGCTGCTGCTGGGGCACTTCTTCGACACCGTGGGACGTCGCAAGATGATCGGCGGCTCCTACAGCCTGGCGGCGCTGATCCTGCTGGTCTCCGCCTGGATGTTCAACCAGGACATGCTGACCGCCACCACCCACACGCTGCTGTGGTGCGCCAGCTTCTTCTTCGCCTCCGCGGGCGCCTCGGCCGGCTACCTGACCGTCTCGGAGATCTTCCCGCTGGAGGTGCGTGGCCAGGCGATCAGCTACTTCTTCGCCGTCGCCCAGACGGTGGGTGCCTTCGGCCCGGCCATCTTCGGCTGGCTGGTGGGCGACGGCAGTGACCGCGGCCCGCTGTTCATCGGCTACGTGGCGGCCAGTCTGATCATGCTCTTCGGCGGCCTGGTGGCCTTCAAGTTCGGCGTCGACGCCGAGGGCAAGAGCCTGGAGGAGATCGCTCCGCCGCTGTCCAGCTACGACGAGCAGGGCAATGAGACCCTGCACATTCCCGTCTGAGTGCCAGGAGGAGGATCATGAGCGAGCAGTACACGATCGTCGTCGGGATCAACGGCAGCTCCCAGTCCGGCGACGCGCTGCGCTGGGCCGCCGAGCAGGCGGACCTGCGGGGCGGCCGGGTGGTTGCGCTGCGCACCTGGCGCACGGCCGCCCCCACCGCACCCCCGTCGGGGACCACGGCCGGGCGCGTGGGCAGCACCCAGCGCACCGAGGCGGAGGTTCGCGAATCCCTCGCCCGGGCCGTGGAGCGGGCGCTGGGCCCGGAACACGACGTCGAACTGCGGGTGGTCAAGGGCGGCCGGAAGAAGGCCTTCGTGGACGTCTCCCGGGAGGCGGACCTGATCGTCCTGGGCTCGCCGCGCAAGATGCAGTCGGGCCCGATGTTCGCCCACCGGCTGGTCTATGCCACCCACTGCCCCATCGTCGTGATGCCGCCGGAGCCCGTGGCGCATCCCACCACGGTGGAAAGGGCGGCCTCCGCCGCGGGACGACGGGTGGTGCGGGCGGCCGGAACCGCCGGGCGGCCGGGACTGCCCCCGCGCGGGCGCCGCTGATCCCCGGCCCGTGGCACCCGCTGGAGCGAGGTCAGGGCTGGCGTCGCTCCAGCAGGGCGTGGCCCAGGTCGAACAGCGGGGTGCGGACCCCCGCTTGCCGGCCCAGGCGGCGCACCCCGCCGACCAGCGGGTCCAGCTCACCCGGGATTCCGGCGGCCAGGTCCCGGTGCATGGAGGTGGTGGCCTCGGCGGGCATCCGGTCGGCGAAGGCCAGGGTCTGTTCGACGGCGTCGGCCAGCTCGACGCCCTGGGCCTGACCCACTGCGCGCACCTCGGCCATGATCGCGGCCAGGTTCTCCCGCAGGTCGGTGCGCTGCACCCCCAGCGGGGCCTGGGCCAGCGCCCCCAGCAGGCCGGTGGGCACGACGAACATCACCTTGTGCCACAGGTCCTGCCAGATGTCGTCGGGCACCGGGCTGGGGACCCCGGCCGTTTCGAGGGCCCGCCGGATCGCCGCCACTCGCCCGGTGGCGGCGTTGTCCCATTCGGCCAGCGTGATGGAGCCGGGCCCGCCCATGTGGTCGATCACGCCCGGTTGGGCAATCCGGGTGTAGACCCGGACGATGCCGGGCAGCACGTGCCCCCGGCCGAGCGCCTCGGCCACCCGCGAGGGGGCCTCCACCCCGTTCTGCAGGGTGACCACGGCGGTCTGTTCGCCCAGCAGGGGCACCAGGCCGGGCAGCACCTCGTCGAGCTGGGTGGCCTTGACGGCCAGCAGCACCAGGTCCACCGGGCCGATCCGGGCGGGGTCCTCGGTGACGTCGACGGGCAGTGTGCACTCGGTCTGGCCGGTGATCCGCAGGCCGTGTGCCCGCAACGCGTCGAGGTGTGCACCGCGGGCGGTGAAGTGCACCCGGTGGCCGGCCTGCTGCAGCAGGGCGCCGAAGTAGCCGCCCAGGGCGCCGGCGCCGATCACGGCCACCGACAGGGGCTCGCTGTTCGGGGCCTGGCTGTTCGGGGCCTCACTGTTCAGGGGCTGGTTGCTCACGGGCTTCCTCACATCACGGAACGCATCGCGTCGGTGGCCTGGCGCAGGAAGCGGGTGACCACGGCACGCTCCTCCTCGGACAGTTCGGTATCGGCCTGGGCCAGCCCGCGGAACATCGGCGCCAACAGGGCCACCACCTCCGCCCGGCCGGACTCGGTCAGGTCAATCTGGGTGCGCCGCCGGTCGCTGGGGTGGGGACGGCGCTCCACGTGCCCCCGCGCCTCCAGCCGGTCCACGATCCCGGTGGCCGCGGCCGAGGTCACGCCCAGCACCCGCCCCAGCTCCGCGGGGCCGATGTCGTCCTTCATCAGGTGCCGCAGGGAGTGCAGTTCGCTCTCGGAGAGCCGGGCCCGACGGGCGACGGCGGGCATCGAAGCTGCCGCCACCTGGACCAGGTCATCCAGGGCCTCCAGGGCGGAGGATCGCTCCCACCCCGGCACGGCCGCGCGCACGGCCTGATGGCCCTTCACGCCCATCGCTGCTCCTCCCGCACACCCCTGGGGGTGTGTTCCTTCTCCCTGCGGCCCATCACGCTGGCCGGTGATGCTGCACATCATCCCACCGACGGGCGCCCTCTGGTCATCTCCAACCCGTCGCTTGTCCAGATCCGGACCATGTGCTTAAGCTTACTAGTAATTAGTTTGATTAATGTTTTTCCGGAGGAACGCATGTCCACCACCACCAGCCCCCGTCGGGCCCAGCAACCCTGGGTACGCCGCCACCTCTCGTCGCTGCTCTCCCTGGCCCTGCTGCTGGTGGGCCTGGCAGTGATCGGCGGCCTGGGGACCGCCACCTCCCACCGCACCGGGCTGGACCAGCTGCCCGAGGGCAGCGACTCGGCCGCCCTGGTCAAGGCCCAGGAATCCCTCCCGGACAAGGACTCCAGCGCGGCGATCGTGCTGTTCAGCAGCGAGCAGAAACTCTCCGGGCAGGCCATGGGGGTGATCGGCAAGAAGGCGGCCGAGCTCACCGGCTCCCCCAAGGCCCCCATGGTCCCCAGCCAGGACGGCACCGCGGTCTTCGTCCCGGTGACCGTGGACGGCGTGTCCGCGCCGGAGCTGAAGGGCGGCGTCGGCGACCTGCGGGAGCGGGCCAAGCAGGGGCTGCCGGACGGGGTGACCGCCCAGGTGACCGGCCCCGCCGCGATCCAGACCGATCTGGGCGCGGTCTTCGACGGGGCGAATGTCAAGCTGCTGACCACCACCGCCCTGGTGGTCGCGATCCTGCTGGTGGTCACCTACCGCTCGCCGTGGCTGTGGCTGGTGCCGCTGGCCGTGGTGGGCGTGGCCGACCGGCTGGCGACGGTGCTGGCCACCCAGGCGCTGAACCGCTTCAACCTGGCCTGGGACGAGTCCACCACCGGCATCCTGTCCGTGCTCGTCTTCGGCGCCGGCACCGACTACGCGCTGCTGCTGATCTCCCGTTACCGCGACGAGCTGCGCCGCCACTCCAGCCGACACGACGCCATGCGGGTGGCCGCCCGGCGCACCGTGGAACCCGTCGTGGCCAGCGCGTCGACGGTCTTTGTCGGCCTGCTGACCCTGCTGCTCTCGGCCTTCCCGGCCACCCGCGGTCTGGGCGTGGCCTGCGCGGTGGGCGTGGTGGTGGCCGCCGGCTTCGTGCTGACGGTGCTGCCGGGCGCGCTGGTCGCCTTCGGACGGTGGATCTTCTGGCCGCGCAAGCCGGTGGTGGGCGAGGCGTCGGCCACGGAGAGTGACTCCATCTGGGCGCGGGTCGGACACTTCGTCAAGGGCCGCCCGGCCACGGTGGCCATCGCCTCCACCGTGTTGCTCACCCTGGCCGCGTTGGGGATCGGCTCGATCCGGCTGGGGCTGAGCGATGCCGACCAGTTCCTGAAGAAGCCGGAGGCCATCGTCGCCGCGGACCGGCTGGCCCGCTCCTACCCCGCCGGCTCGGCCAACCCGATCCTGGTCACCACCCCTACCGCCCAGGTGGGGCGAGTCACCGCGCAGCTCAAGGGCGTCGACGGGGTGAACAGCGTCCGGCCGTCGGCCGCCGGAGCTCAGGTGACCGAGCTGCAGGTGGTGACCGACGACCAACCGGGCAGCGCCGCGGCCGAGCAGCGGGTGCGCCTGGTGCGCGACTCCGTCCAGGGTCTGCCGGACACCCATGTGGGCGGCAGCGAGGCCCAACGCGTGGACAAGGCCGAAGGGAATGCGCATGACCGCAAGCTGATCTTCCCCGTGGTGCTGGGCCTGGTCTTCGCCGCCCTGGTGCTGCTGCTGCGCTCCGTGGTGGCGCCGGTGATCCTGGTGGGCACGGTGCTGCTGACCTATGTGGCGGCCCTTGGCCTGGGGTGGTGGGCCTTCACCGGAGTGCTCGGCTTCGACCGGATGGACGGCCAGGTGCCGCTCTACGCCTTCGTCTTCCTGGTGGCGCTGGGCGTGGACTACAACATCTTCCTGGTCACCCGGGCCCGGGAGGAGGCCGGCGAGCACGGCTCGCGCGACGGGATGCTGCGCGCCCTGGCGGCCACCGGCGGCGTGATCACCAGCGCCGGGATCCTGCTGGCCTCGGTCTTCGCGGTACTGGGGGTGCTGCCGCTGGTGGTGCTGGCCCAGCTGGGCGTGGTGATCTTCATCGGCGTGCTACTGGACACCCTGGTGGTGCGCACGGTGCTGGTGCCCGCCCTGGCCCTGCTCCTGGGCCGCACCTTCTGGTGGCCCCGGAAGCTGCCGCGCGGCTGATTCATCACGCGCAGTGATTCATCACGCCAGCTGAATGTTTGGTGATGTTCGGCGGACAGTGCGTCCATGAATTCACCATTGTCTTCAGCGGAGCTACAGACGCGGCAGAATGAGGGGCACTCCCGAAACCCAGCGCGGGAGGTGGCGAACCTAGGATGGACACATGATCGAGTCGCGCGACCATGCAGTCGTCGAGCCCCTGGCCGACGGCGGGCAGCGCGACGTCGAATGGGTCCGTCCGCTGGCCCCCCGCTTCATCCCCGTGGCCCTGGCGGTGATCACCGCGCTGCTCTTCGGCGTCGGGTGCACCCTGCTGGGACTCTCCTTCTCCAAGCTTGCCCAGCCCTGCCCGGCCGGCTGCACGGCGTGGTCCCGGGAACGGCTGGCACTGACCCTGATGACCACCGGCCCCGGCGTGATCAGCGTCGCATCCAGCCTGACCACACTCTGGCGGGTCCGGGCCGGGCGCAATCAGGCCTGGCTGTGCTCGGTGCTGGGCTGCCTGGGCGCGGTGGTGTGCGTGGCACTCGGTTCGGCCCTGCTCGGGATCTTCTGATGGGCAAGCACTCCGGGCCGCGGCATGCGCTGCCGCCGGTGCAACGCTGGCGGGCCGCGGGCCTGACCTGGCTGGACGAGGCACCCGATGGGGTACGGGTGCTGGCCCGTCGGCCCCGGCCCCGGGCGGCCTCCGAACCGTCCACTGCGAAGGCGGCCGAGAAGTTTGGCCGGGCGCTGGCCCGCACCCACCTGGCGGGTGCCCCCGGCTTCGGGGCCGCTCCCCCGGGCTGGCGGGGCGACGGCTTCTTCAGCCGGGAGCCGATGCCGTTGCCGCCCGCCGACGCCCTGCCCACCAGCTGGGGCGACTTCTACGCCCGCTACCGGTTGCTGCCGGCCGCTCGCGCCGCCCTGGCCGCCGGTGGACTGGACGCCCAGTCCATGCAGCAGGTTGAGCGGTTGTGTGAGGTGCTGATGGCCGGGCAGCTCGACGATTCCCGGCCCGCCTCCCGGATCCACGGCGACCTGTGGAGCCGCAACCTGGTGCAGACCAAGCGGGGTTTCGCGCTGATCCGGCCGTCGGCGCATGGGGGCCATGCGGAGACCGACCTGGCCACCCTGGGGCTGTTCGGCGCCCCCTTCCTGGACACCATCGAGGGTGCCTGGGCCGAGGAGTACCGGCCGGTCGGCGACTGGAAGGCGCGCAGCCAGCTGCACCAGCTGCACACCATGCTGGTGCACTCGGCGCTGTTCGCCAATCCCCAGCAGCGCTCCTACTACGAGGGACGGATGCCGCACCAGGCGGGCGAGATCGCCGAGTCCTATGCCAACAAGTACCGCTGAGCCGGCCGAGCCAACCCTGCCCTGACCTGCCCTGCCGAGGGTCAACTCGTGGCGACGGCCGGACGGCGCCGGCGGGTCCAGCCGGGCCACCACCCCGCCAGCCGTGGCGTCGGTCACGCGTACGGCGCCCAGGCCGCGGCCGTCGGCAGTGGCCGGCACAGTGGTCCGGCTGTGCTGGTCCGGATGGGCTGGTCAGGGCGGCCGTTCCTGTGCCGGGTCTGTTGGCGCGGCATGTGGACGTGGCCGCGGGCGGTTGCGACCTGGTCTTTCAGCGCAGGGTGGCCATGGCCTTCGCAGCCGGCACCAGGGTGTCGAACAGGTCCTTCACCTCGGCGGTGCGACGCTCGTTGGGGGCGAAGCCCTCGTCGTTCACCTCGGTGAAGATGTTGATGGTGACGGCATTGCGGATGTCGTAGATGTTGAAGTTGGCCAGAATGGTGCGCCAGTTCTCCACAGCCCGCACGCCGCCGTCCGCGCCGTAGGCGACGAAGCCGACGGCCTTCTTCATCCACTCGGGACCCAGCACGTCGACGGCATTCTTGAAGGCCGCCGGGACGCCGTGGTTGTACTCCGGGGTGACGAAGACGAAGCCGTCGAACTCGTCGATCTTCTGGCTCCAGGCCTGGATCTCCGGCTCCGGGTACTGCTTCTTCAGCGCGGCCGGCGGCACCGGGCTGGTCATGAAGGGCAGGTTGTAGTCGGCCAGGTCCACCAGCTCGGCGGTGGCGTCCTGGCGGCCCTCCGCCTGGGCGGCCACCCAGGCACCGATGTGCTTGCCGACGCGGTTCTGCCGGGTGCTACCGACGATGATGCCGATCTTCATGCTGCTCCTTGGTTGAAGTTTCCACTGTTCCAACGGGCTCGGTGGGGGCGGATATTCCGGCTGGTTATGGTTTTCCCATGGGAGCTTGGATGGGGCTGTTGCGGCCCGTCGCCGTCCGGCAGGGCGAACGCAGCATTGGACGGCTGACGGAACTGCCCCTGCCCGACGGGCCTCCGCACGGCCTGGTTTCCGCTGACGGGTCCGGCCGGGAACGGTTGGGGCTGGTGGTGCTGGGCGACGAGACGGCCCTGGGCGTCGGCGGCCCGCCACTCGACGAAGGCCTGCCCGGTCTGGTGTCGCGGGAACTGGCCCGACGCGAGGGCCGTGACGTGCTGTGGCAGGTGGTGGGCGAGCGCGATGCCACCGTGCTGGGACTGCACCATCGGCTGCTGCCCCAGGTCTCCCCGGCCACCGAGGTGGCAGTCCTGATGGTGGGGATGCATGACCTGTTGGCCCGCCGCAGCGTGCGCGAGTGGCGCACCGAACTGGCTTCCTCGCTGGACCTGCTGGCCCGGGTACCGCGGGTGCTGGTGTGTGGTTGTCCACCGCTGCACCGTGCCCCACTGCTGGGCTGGCCGTTGACCGGGCTGCTGGAGCGCGAGGCCGCTGCCCTGGATGCGGTCAGCCGGGAGCTGTGCGACGAGCGGGGCCGGGACTTCGTCGGCCTGCCGGACCGTGACGATTCACCGGCGAGCTTTGCCAGCGATGGCCTGCATCCCGGCCCCGACGGGTATCGGCAGCGCGCGGAGGCGATCATCCGGGCACTCTGAGGGGTGCTGCGGACCTTTCGACGGTGAGGCTCAGGCGGCGACGGTGTGCTTGGCGCGGTGCTTGGCCACCCAGCCCAGGGTGCGCTGCGTCAGCTCCTCGTCCCACCACCAGTTGATGGCGGCCTCGGCCTGGTCCAGCAGGGCGGTGCTGATCGGGACGTCACTGAGCAGGCTGAACTGCAGCATGTCGTCGACGGCCATGTAGACGTCGGCATCACAGGACAGCTCGCTGTGGATGATGGCCCGAGCCCCAACCTCGAGCCGTGGATACACGTCCCGGAGCATGGTGGCCAGGAGGGCGTCAACCGGATCGTCGGTCACGTCGGTTCCATCCTTCCTCATCACACCGCTGGTGCTGCAAGGGTACCTCGCGCCACCCGCTCGGCAGGTTCAACCGGACTCCCACCCCGCACACCGGGAAGCACGCCCGGAAGCTGCGGAAACCCGGACCATGGGCCGTGACCTCCACCAGGACCTGATCCACCAGCCGTCGCGCGATCCTCCGGTCACCCCAGACGGTCCACGCATCCGGATCACACCAGGTGAGCACCAATGCCCGGGTGACCTGGTCCAGGCCCCAGCTGGCGGGGAACTCCGTCTTGCCCGGCCAGCCGCGGCCCGCCCGGTGCCCGCCCTTCTGTTCGGCGATGCCATTGCGGCGTACCGCAATGTGGCCCGCCATCGTCTTGCGCTGCGCGGCCGGCGTCCACCAGTCCGGGACGACCCACTCGTCGGAGGGGTTCATGCGTCAGGCGAGCTGCGAACGTCGTCGGCCCTCCATCACCTCCTGCATCAGGTCCACCGTCTCGGGATCCAGATCCACGCCCACATTGCGGGCCTGCCGGGTCATCTGCAGCACCATCCGCTCCACCTCGGGCTGGTTGCCGGCCAGGTGCTCGGTGCGGAGCCGGGCGCACATCAGCAGCTCGTCGCCGGCGCAGGCGCGCAGCGCCCGGTTCGCGGCCCAGCGGGCCAGCTCGGTGTCCCCGTCGTCCAAGGCACGTTCGGCCAGCACCACCCCGATGTCGCGGACCACCGAGGCCATGTCGGTCCGCACCTCCTCCGCCCACAACCATTGACCGGGGGCGGCGTCGGCCAGGGGTGCTCCCCGGACCAGTTTCAGGGCGTCCACCAGGGCGTCGGTGGAGCTGCGGTTCACCCCGCGGGCCACCAACAGTTGCAGCTCCTCCCAGTCGGTGGTGACGGCCGGGTGCAGCTGGATCCGGCCGGAGTAGGCGTCGGGCAGGTAGAGCTCACCGTTCGGGTCGGTACCCAGCCAATTGCGCAGCCGGCTCATGTTGGAGCGACGGGTGCTCTCGGCCACCATCAGCTCGCGCGACATCAGGCTCGCGGTGCGGCCGGGGTTGAGCTGGATCCAGGTGCAGTACTCGATGCACTGCAGCCTGGCCCGGTTGGGCTGCTCCCCGCGACAGCCGTGCAGCTCAAGCGGTCCGAGCAGCAGCAGGGTGGGATGGGGGTAGGCCGTGGGGTCCACTGGCTCCTCCTGTTCTGGGCCAGGCGTGGTCCGGCGCCGCTCCAGCAGCGCGAGGTTGGGGGGCAGGTCGTCGTCCGGGCTCCACCAGGGCGCGGGCGTGGTGGCCAGCGACGACGTCGTCTGGCACAGCTCCAGCACGGCGCGGCGCGCGCTGGCGTCCATCAGGTGCGGGGTGAAGGGCTGGCCGCTGGAGCAGACCCGGGCGTGCTCGGCATCCGGCAGCTCCACCATTTCCCCGCAGTCGAGCACCTCGTCGGCGGCCGCCAGCACGCTGATCCCCACCGGGGACCCGGCCAGCGCGCGCACTACCCGCTGCCACTCGGCTGGCCCCAGACGGTGGGCGAAGACGAAGACGTGGGGTGCCCACGCCTCCCACCGGTCGGGATCGGCCCGCAGGCCAGCCAGATCCGGCACCGGCTGGCGAGCACGTCGCAGACCAGGGTGATCGTCCAGCCCGGCCAGCGCGGCCCGGCCCAATGCCACCCGACGGGCCGCAACCACCCGTTCCAGATGGGTCAGCCCCGCCTCCGGCTCGGGCAGGACCTGCACCTGCGGCTCGTCCAGACTGGCCAGCCAGGGCAGTTCCCCCACCACCGTGACCCGACACTCGGCTGACCACGGCTGCAGCACCAGACCGGTGGTCAGCGCCGCCACCGCCCCGTCCACGACGTCGCGGTCTCCGATCAGCAGGGTGGTGCCGCTGGCCTCAAGCTGGTGCAGCACCGGCTGCCCGTCCGGGTCGGTTCCCAACAGCACGTCGGTCAGTTCGGCCTCGGCCGGCGGCTCGGGCGCCCGGGAGGCCGACCGCCCCAGCGCGGCCTCGAAGCGCAGGCTCTCCGGCGGGGGCAGCGGGATCCGGCGGCCCGGCCGACGTTGGGCCAGTTGGCTGCGGCGACGAACGGCCAGGGCCCCGGCCAAGGCCGCGGCCAGCAGGCTCCCCAGCCCCACCACCAGTTCGGCCCCGGGCTCCGACTCCCCGGTGGCCGGCAGCTGCGCCGCCTGGCCCGACATCGGCTGCCCATCGGCGCCGGCCCCTCCCGTCGGCTGGGGCGCGGCGGCGGTCTCCGGCGGCACCTCTGAGGCCGGCGACGCGCTGGCGCCCGCGGGACTTGCGTCGGCGTCGTCCCTGGCCCCGGTCTCCCCCGGTTCCGACTGGGCGAAACTTGTCTCGGCGGGACTGGCCTGCGCGGGACTGGTCTGCACAGGACTGGTCCGGGGGGAGTTGGTCGCACTGGGACTCGTACCGGCGGGGCTCTCCCCGGCCGACCCCGGGGGTCGCGCGGTGGCCCCGGCGGGGATGCCCTGGCCACCCACTCCCCCTTGGTCTGATGGGGCCGGTTCGGTCTGATCCCCCGGTGGGGCCGGGGTGGCTGGGGCTCCGGGTGTGGCCGGGGCGGCTGGGGCTGCGGGTGTGGCCGGATGTCCGGGGCGCGACGGAAGGCGCAGTGTCCACCCGGGGTGGATCAGGTCGGGATCCTGGATCTGGTCATTGAGGGCCACGATCTCCGGCCATCGGCCGGCATCGCCCAGATGCCGTTCGGCCAGCTCACTCAGGCTGTCGCCCGGCCGCACCCTCACCTCGGCAGGCGTTCGCGGCCGCGACGGCGACGGGCTCTGGGCACCCGGTCCGGGGGCGGCCTGACGCGCAGTGGCCTGGACGCCGGTGGCCTGGTCAGTGCCGTGGCCCGGGGCGGCTCCCGTGCGCTCCTGTGGTGCCAGCCCCGTCAGCCGCAGGTCCAGACCGACGGGCAGGATCTCGGCCGGGTCCAGGCGGTTGTCCCGGGCGATCCGACGCCACTGGGTGCCATCACCGTAGAAGCGCTCCGCGATGCTCCACAGGTCGTCCCCCGTCGTCACCCGGTACAGCGTGGCAGGCTGCGTGGCCTTCTCCGGGCCCGGCTGCCCCGGCCGCTCAACGCCACCACCGACGCCGCCGGGGCCGTCGTGGGGTGCGGCATTCGCTGCTCTCGGTTCCTCGGTCGGGGCGGCCTCCGGGTGGCCGGCGGCCGCCGGAGCGCCCACCGAGTGGGCCGCCCGGTCGGGCGCCGCAGACTCCGCCCGCGCCACCCCGGGGCCGGCCGGGAGCATCGCCATGGAGGCCACCGCCATCACCAGGGCAGCAATGGTTGGTTGCGCCCAACCGCCACCGGGCACCCGGATCCGGATCCGGCCGCGGCTTGCCACCCGGGCCACCTCGGCCAGCACCGTGCCGGTCACCACCAGCCAGGCCAGCCAGCCCACCACCGTCATCAGCAGGAGCAGCAGCCCGCCCGTGTCCGGCACCACCAGGAGCGCATCCCAGGACAGACCGGACAGGGCGTCGAAGCGACCCAGGCGGAGCAGGGCCAGCGGCGCTGCGATCACCAGCCCGACCAGCACCAGCAGGGAACCGATGCCCTTCAAGAACCTCGTCATGGTTGCCTCTCCCGGAATGTGTCCATGGTGTGCCTGCCCTCACCCCGCACCTCCCACTGGCCGGGCAGTCCCGGCGTCAGCAGGTCGGCCAGCGAGACGGTGCAGGCGATGTCCACCCGAACCTCACCCCGTTCCCCCGGGGGTCGGGCGAAGTCCGCGACATCCACCTCCACGGCCGCACCCCGGCAGGGCAGGTCCAGCGAGTCCAGATTGGCCCGCGCGACGGCCTCGGCCCGGCCCCGGGCCACCGAGCCGCTGCGTTCCACGGTGGCGGCGCGGGCCGCGGAACTGGCGGCGTCAGTGACCTGGGTGCGGGCGGACCACAGCCGCCAACCGGCCACGATGGTGCCGAGCACCAGCATCAGCAGGGGAACGATCAGCACCACCTCCACCGCCACCGCACCACGCTCCGAACCGCCCGTCGCTCCCCCGAGGCGGCCCCGCCACCCGCCGGTCATGGGCCCTCCCGGGGCATCACGGCCTGCGCCTTGACCGTGCTCCGGCCCGGCCCGAAGAAGGAGTCCACCCGTCCGCTGACCTGCACGCTGACCTCGGTGGCACCACCGCCGATGGCGACGCTGACCTCACGCAGCCCCGCCTGCTCGGCGACCTCCCGGGCCACCCGCTCCCCGGACCCGCCACCATCACCCGCCAGGGCCGCGGTCTCGGCACCGGCCAGGGCGGCATGGCGGCCACGCTGCGGCCGTGCAGCCAGATGCCGGACTGGATCAGGCCCAGGATGGCCAGCATCACCAGCGGCATCAGCACTGCCCACTGCAGCGAGTCGGACAGGCCGCGCTGGTTCCGCGGCCGTCGGGGTGGGAGGAGGACGGACATCACGGCCGGCTCACTTGGGCATGTTCTTGTTCACATAGGCGGTGACGGCGGTGATCACCAGGCCGGCGACCACCACGGCGCCGGCCAGCAGCACCGCATTCTCGGTGGACTGGGACAGCCCCCGCTCGTCGCGACGCGGCAGTGGCGCGGTCAGGCTGACCACCAGACCGACCAGCAGGGCGAGCGGCCCGCCCCGGTGCTCTTCGGACCGAACGCTCAGGACCTGGTTGGGAGTGGGGTTCATCGGACTTCCTTTCGTCTCATCAGCAGTATGTGCACGGCGTGTCACTCATCCACAGGCCCATGCAAACCTGTGGAAAACTTGGGGGTTGGGCTGCTCACGGGGCCACCCCGAGCAGCTTCAGGACCGGCGGGGTGAGGAAGACCAGACCGAAGATCATCGACGGAATAACCATCCATAAGGTCATTCGCTCCGAGACCTGGTGCGCGGCGAGCTTCTCGGCCAACAGGTGGGCGTCGCGCAACTCCCGCACCCGGGCGCGCAACGTCTCGGAGAGCGCGGCGCCCTGCTCGTCCAGCCGCATCACGTCGGCGATGTCCGCGATTTCGGGAACCTCAAGTTCCTGCGCCAGCCGGTGCAGTTCCTGCCAGGGTGGCCGCTGCTCCAGCCGGGCCCGCTCCAGGGCGGTGCGCAGCCGCAGGAAGAGCGGCACGTCGGACAGGCTGGCGGCCGACATCATGGCCTGCGCGGCCGAGGCATTGGCCAGCCGCTCCAGGGTGACCAGGTCGAAGAAGGTGAACAGGGCCTCGCCCGCGTCGGCGCGCAGCGTCCGGTCCGAGCGGCGCAGGCCGATCTCCGGCCAGAACCAGCCCAACGCGGCCAGTCCCAGGCTCGCGGCCATGGGCACCGGTGTGACCAGCCGGCCGAAACCCTGCAGCACGGCGGTGAACATCAGCGGGCTGACCAGCCCCACCGTGAACAGGATCAGCTTCTCGGCAAAGAAGTCCCCGATGGAGCGGCCTCGCAGGCCAAGCGCCCGTCGGTTGCGGTCCGACAAGGGCAGATGCAGCCGGGTGAAGGCCCAGGCTCCCAGCCGGCTGGCCAGGTCACCGTCGCTGCCCGCCGGCTCGTTGCGCACCGACGATGGCCCCGGGCCGTCGGGCACCGCCCCACTCGAGAGCAGGTCCAGGGCGTCGGCCAGCCGGACCGTGCGGCCCCGCACCCCGGTGATCGCCAGGAAGAGCCCGGTGGCCACCAGGATTCCGCTGGCCACCACCCACAGCAGGATCGGGTCACGCATCGGCCACCCCCAGGGGCTGGGTGGGGCGGCGTCGGATGATTCGCTCCCGACGCCGCGGAATGGTCATCCGGCGCATCGCCAACAGGGACCCGGCGTAGGCCAGCAGCTGGCCGAGCATCAGGACCTGACCGATCGGCGTGCGGTAGGCCCGGAAGAAGGACGGCTGCAGCAGCAGGGCCAGGGTGATCGCCACCAGGCTGATCATCGTCACCTGGCGCACCACGACGCGTGGTTTGGCCCGCTCCGCCTCGATCTCCCGCAATGCCCGCAGCCGCGCCTGGATGGATTCGGCCAGTTCGGTGAGGATCGCGGTGGCCCCGACGCCGCCCCGTTCCGCCGCCAGGATCAGCGACGCCAGCACCGCGTCCGCGTCCGCGCTGTCCAAGTCATCGGCCAGGGCCACCAGCGACTCCCTGGTGGTCCACCGGGCATCCAGGCGCGCCACCATCACCTGGACCGGGCCCCGGATCTGCTCGGGGGCCTGGGGTGCGGTGGCCCGGATCGCGTCGGTGACGGACTTCCCGGTGGGTAGCGACGCCGCCAGCCCCCGAACCCAGCGGTCCAGGGCCTCCAGGATCACGAGGTCCCGGTTGCTCGGCTCGGACAGCAGGGCCGGTAGACCGATCACCACCAGCGGGACGGCCACCAGCAGCAGTGCCCAGCCGGTGACCAGGAAGGCCACCACGGCCCCGGCAAGGGTTCCCAACAGGTGGATCCGACGGGTCCGGGAGCAGCCGACCCACCAGTTGTCCACAGTTGTCCACAGGGGTGTGGAATTCCCTGTGGACAAGGCCCTGGGCCGCCTGCGCAGACCGTCGACGGCCAACAGCAGCCCGGCCACCAGACAGAAGGCGGACAGCCCCGCGATCACCGGGTTCACGTCGCCTTCTCGAAGGCACCGGCGAATTCGGCCAGCTCGTCGGCCAGCGCCGGGTCGGGATGCCAGACGGCGGGCTGGCTGGCGGTGGCGGCCTGGTAGATCAGGTGGGTGACCGGCCGGCCAGCCTCCAGCGCGCCGGTCAGCAACCGCACCTCCGAGACGTGGCGGCTCCTGGTGCCGCCCCGCCAGGTGTCGTCCACCAGCCGCACGTGCACCAGCAGGTGGATGTTGTGCGCAATCTGGCGATAGGCCTCGTCGATGCTGACCACCCCGCCCTGCGCCACCCGCGAGGCCAGCCGGTCCATCGTCGAGGAGGCGGAATGGGAGTGGGTGGTACTGAGGCTGCCCGCCCCCACTTGCATTTGGAACCTATGTCCAACATGGCATGCTGGCATATCCTTCCTACATGGGCAAAGCGGCGATCTACACGCGCATCAGCCGTGACCCCACCGGCGAGAAGGCCGGCGTCACTAGGCAGGAGGAGGACTGCCGCGCCAAAGCCGCTGAACTCGGCCATGACGTCGTGGCCGTCTACAGCGACAACGACACCTCCGCCTACAGCTCCACGCCCCGGCCCGGCTACAAGGCCTTGCTCAAAGCCATCGAGGACGGGCAGGTCGACGTCGTCCTCGTCTGGCACACCGACCGGCTGTACCGGCGCACCACCGACCTCGAGGGCTACATCGCCGTCTGCCAGCCGCGCTCGGTGCCCACCATCGCGTGCATGGCTGGCCCCCTCGACCTGGCCACCCCGTCCGGGCGCATGGTGGCCCGCCAGCTCGCCGCGGTCGCCCAGTACGAGTCCGAGCAGAAAGGCGAGCGGCAGAAGCGCGCCAACCTGCAACGCGCGCTGCAAGGCAGGCATTTCGGCACCCGGCGCTGCTTCGGGTACGAACCCGACGGGCTGACCATCCGCGAGACCGAGGCCGAGGCCATCCGCCGCGCCTACCAGACCATTCTGGATGGCGGCTCACTGGCAGGAATTGCCCGCGCCTGGAACGCGCAAGGCCTGGTCACGCCACAGGCAGGCAACCCGTGGACCGGCAGCATCGTCGGCCTCACCCTGCGCACCACCCGCCTGGCCGGTATCCGCTCCTACCAGCGCCAGGTGCTCACCGATGCCGACGGCAACCCGGTGCGCGGCGAATGGCCACCGGTCGTCGACCTGGACACCTGGCAGGCCGTCCAGGCCATCCTGAACAACCCGGAACGCAAGTGGCCTGCGCAGTCCCGTGGGCTGCTGTCAGGCGTGGCCAGGTGCGCTGTGTGCGACGCCGTCATCCACTCCGGCGGCACCCGCAACGGGCGGCGCCGCTACCGGTGCTCCAGCAAGGGCGGCCATGCCTACCGGGAAGCAGCCCCGATCGACGACTTCGTCACCCGCATCGTCCTGCAGTACCTCGCCCAGCCGCACGTGCTGGACCAGCTGGCACCCAGCGGCCAGCAGGCCGACACCGCCGCCATCCGGGAACAGATGGCCCAGGTCAACCAGCGCCGCGACGGCCTCGTGCAGGCCTTCACCGACGGCGACATCACGCTGCAGCAGCTGAAATCCGGCCAGCAGCGCCTGGCAGGCCAGCTGGAGGCCCTGGAGGCACAGCTGCCAGCCCTCGGCTCCCCCGCCCTGGCGAAGCTGCAGCAGGCCACCGACCCGGCACTCGTGTGGGAGGACCTGGACGAGGACGAGCGGCGCAACGTCATCGACGCCCTGCTCGTCGTCAAGATCAGGCCCGCCCGCACCAAGGAGGCCACCTACCTGGACTGGCGCCAGCGGATCCTCAACCCTGACTCCCTGGAACTGCAATGGAAGACGCCTCGAATGTGAGGAGATCCTCGGCCCCTCCGAGTCGCAGGCCGACTGGGCCACTCTGTTCGGACGGCACGATTGACACTGCTCAGAATTTGGGGTGGATGTGATCCAACTTCGTCGTGAAGTCGTCCCAAGAGTCGCTGAGTTTCATGATGGTCACGACCGAGGAGAGGTGCTCCCGGAGCTTGGGGTGTCCCTTGTCCGGAGTCAGGCCTTGATGAAACTTACGGATACGCCGCCCGGCTGATGAGCGGGGTGTTGACCGCTTCAGTTCGTCCAGCACCCCCGGCGCCAGGCGCTCGTACACGATGTCGTTGGTCAAGTTGCCGAAGTAGCTGGGTCTCCTGGACAGCGACTCGGGGCGGCCATGACCACGCAGGCGGAACATTTCCCGGTAGAAGTCATCGGGAAACGTAGGGACCCATGGCTGGAGCTCGCTTGCTACGTACTCCTCGAGGATGCGTGCCAGCGCGTTACGTTCCCTGACCTCTTGGTACCCAGTGGCTTCGTCCACTAGGGCGATGATGCCGACCTTGGCCAGGGCACGAATCAGCACTTCCGCCTGCTGGGCGACGTGCAACTGGTTGTAGGGAAGCTTGCCGGCCTCTCGCGCGGCCAGGTACGCCTCACAGACGAGCGGGAGCAGCTCCGCGTTATAACCGCTGGCACGACCTCCCGTGGGAAGCCTGAAGGTGACTGTGCCTGCGATTTCGAAGGCTCGCTCGGGAATGAAAGGCCGGATCGCCTGCCCCTGCAACACCGGTGGAAGGCCTGAATCCTCGCGTCGCGTGTTCGCCTTGCGATGCCGGCCCAGCGCTTCAAGAAAGGTCGCCTGGGTCAGTACCCGGATGCCGTCTTCAAGGACGTAGCACTCCACCTTCGCGGGCCCAATCGCGAGGGGCCGTTCGGCTGAGCCGCAGACAGCCTCCTTCATGTCCCACCGCGCTTTGGCGGCCTCCCTGCTGATCTGTGTTCGTCGTTCGGGGGTAAGGCTTCGCGCCCTGGCTACCCCGCCCTTCCTCCGGCCTGTCACGGCCTGTTGCTCTTCCCCTGCTTGAGCACGCATTGATCCTCCATGCTTGCATTTCATGCGTAGACAGTGTCGGGGATGCAAGCATTGCTCTTCACTGCTTGCATCTTTTGGTGTGGATGCTCTTCGCCTCACGCCGCACGACGGCCCCGCTTCTGCTTAGCCTCGGCCACCGCGCGCCGCAGGATGCGGCCCGCAGGTTCCGGGAGGTCCTGCGGGCCGCGGGCCACGAAGTCCGCGATCCAGTCGTCAACAGCCTTGCGCGGGTCCTTGCCGCTCCGAATGTCGCTCATGACCTTGTGCCATGCGGCGACATTTCACAGCGAGCGCGAGATCTCCCCTTCGAGGAGCCGCTGCATGCCGTCTGCCGCGCGGCGGTGCATGTCGTCGACGCGGTGCGTGTAGCGCGTGATCATGCCCAGGTGCGACCAGCCCATGACCTCCATGATGGTCACGTGCGGGGTGCCCAGCGCCACCAGCAGTGTCGCTGCCGTGTGTCGGGCATCGTGCAGGCGGATGTGCGGCACGCCCGCGTCCACCAGCAGGTCACGCCATGCCAGCTGGTCGACGCGCTGGCTGACCGGGTTGCCGTACCGGCCGGTGAACACGAAGTCCTTCTCCACCCACCGGTCCTTGGCGCGGCGTCGCTGGCGGTCCTGCACCTTGCGCTGGCGCCGCAGGTCTGCCACCACGCCTTCCGGCAAGGTGATGGTGCGCACGCTCCGGTCGGTCTTGGTTTCGGCCAGCTCATCGAGGCGACGGGCCTGCGGGCACGTCGAGGGGGTGCCTGGGCAGTCGTGCTCGACGTCGCAGCCGTGCTGCCACCTGCGCCGGTTCAGCTGGCGAGAGACGTGCATCAGGCCCTTGTCCAGGTCGATGTCCTGCCACCGCAAGCCCAAGGCCTCGCTCTGGCGCAAGCCCAGGACGAGTGCCAGTTGCCAGCGGGCGGCCTCGTCCCGCGACCGGGCCAGCGAGAGGACCTGCCGGACCTGGCCGACGGACAGTGGCACCACCTCGGGCTCCCGGGGCCGCTTCGTGCGGACCAGCTTGGCGACGTTGGTGTCGACGTGGCCGTAGCGCTCGGCCTCGGCCAGCGCAGCCGACAGCACCTTGTGCGCGTGCCGGCGCATCGCCGCGGACATCGCCGGATTGCCTTCGGAGTCAGTGGCGGTCAGCATCAGGTGGACATCCTGCGTGCTGAGCTTGTTGAGCGGGATGTTGCCGATCATGGGGACGATGTGGATCCGGCACATCGACTCGTACCCGGACAGGGTGTTGGGTCGCAGAACCTGCGTCTCGCGACTGGCCAGCAGCCACTGGTCGATCCACTGCGACACGGTGAGGTCGCGGCCACGGGGCACGGAGTTCATGCCGTGGTGCGTGACACGGTCCAGGAGCTTGCGGGCCTTGAGGGCGCATTCCTCGGAGGTGGCGCCGTAGACGTCACGCCTGCGCGGCTTGCCGGTGAGCGGGTCGGTGCCGATGGTCACCTTGGTGCGCCAGCGGCCGTCCTGCTGCAACCGGGGGATGATCTCGCCAGCCTTCGCCTTCGCGCGCTTCATCGCTGGCCACCGATCGTGCGACGCGGCTGGTGCTTGGCGATCCAGGCGTCCAGCTCGTCTCGCCGGAAGCGCGGGCGCGCAGCGGTGCCCTCCCCCAGCGTGAAGCACGGCAGCCCTTGCTTGCGCAGCCTGGTGAGTGTCGTCCTGCTCACTCCCAGATGGGTGCAGGCCTGCTTGACGGTGAACACCGTGACCTCCGGAGGGGGCGGTGCGCCGTGCTTCAAGAAGCCGTTGACAACGTCCTGGACCTCCAGGAACTGGCTCTGCAGCTCGTCGGCCACGAGCCACAGGTTGTTCAGGTTGTTGAGGGCCCCGTCGATGCGTGCCGCCAGTTCGGCCACGGAGGGAACGGGATGGTCTCCCTCCCGCCGGGCCTGGTACGCGAGGCCGTCAGGGCGGTGCACCGTATTGGCAACCCCCAGGCCCAGTTCACGCTCAATGTGGTCCAAGTGACCACGGGAGTGGGGTTGGGTGTTCTTGCCCCAACCGGTCGTGTTGCTGGTCATCTCGATGTTTCTCTCTGCCGAGGTCTCGGCTCAGTTGGGTCACGCAACCGCACCCATACGGCCCCCAGGTGGCCCGGATTGAACCATCTGTTGTGGGATGGAGCGGTTTTGCGTGAGAAGAGCCGCTTTTTCGGCCCTTCAAACCCCTGCATGGGACGGCGCGCGGCCCGTGGTCCACTCGAGTGCATGCGAGTTGATGCACCGCATTGCGCCGTGGTTCAACATCCGGCCGAACGGCGGGAAACCTGCCCTGATTGGGGTTTTGGTTATGAGGTGAAACAGCAAGCCAGAAGGCCATCAGGCCTTCCGCTGGGGCCAGGGCTCGACGTAGCCTCTCGACCAGGACAGGCCGGGGAGAGGACCACCACCATGCACACCGAACCGAACGAGCTGCAGCGCAAGGTGCTGCTGTGGCTGGCCGACGGGTCGCCAGACCCGGAGCCCACCCCCGGGTGGAAGATCAGCGTCAGCGCGCTTCAGGTCCGCGGGCTGGTCAGCGTCAGCAAGGCCGGCGGGTACCAGGTCACTGTCACGCCCGCGGGGCGCCGGTACGTGAAAGAGCTTCGGGCCACGCCCCACAAGCGCCGCGCCAAGCAGCCGCGGCACAAGGCCGGTGCCCAGCCAGGGCCCGAGCCCGAGCCAGTGGTGGCCCCCGAGGACCTGCACGAGGCCGCGCGGCTCCTGCAGCTCAACCCGGTCTGCCTGCCGGACGACGATGCTGCCCGGACACGGGCGATCCTGGCGGTCCACAAGCTGGCGGTCTCGGCCGAAGCAAACGGCATGACCGTCAAGCCGTGGCCGCAGCCCGAGCAGCGCACCATCGTTGGCGGCCAGGCCTACGCCGGAGAACTCGTCATGGTCCTGGAACTGGGCCAAGGTTCGGTGTCGGTCCGCCTCGGGGCCATGCAGAAGCGCATGAAGGCACCCCCGCCGGACGAGCGAGGCATCTTCCGGCCAGCCCCGGACACGGTGTGGCAGGACAACGGCATCGTTGCCTTCCGTGTCCGCGACGGCGGCCGCACCCAGATCTTCCAGGAGCGGCCGCGCACGCCCTTGGAGCACTACATCCCGCAGGTCCTGCGTCTCGTCGAGGAAGCAGCGCAGCGTGCCGAACAGGCCACGGGTGCCGAGCGTGAGCGGATCGACGACAACAAGGCGGCAACAGACCGGATCTGGGAGAACGTGACCGCCAAGCTGGACTACGCACTGTGGCAGCAGCCCCTGGCGGCCCATGCCCGGAAATGGGCCGAGGCCCGGGACCTCGACGCCTACCTGGACGCCCTGGTGGCCCACGGGGTGCAAGAGGCGAGCAGCCAGTTCGTGCTGTGGGCCCGCGGCCAAGCCGCCGCCCTTCGGGCAGCGTCCCTCAAGGTTCCGCGGGTGGTCGGGCCAGTGCCCCGCCTTAGCCACGAGGAGTGGCAGGAGGACCCGTACGTGGAACCTCTTGCCGCGGCTTCCCGCGCCATGCATTGGCATGCCGTTGCCCCTGTACCGCGGGTGGATTTCCGCTCATGAGCTGTTCGCGCTTGGGTCCAGGCGACACGGGCACGTGGATGGTGGCCTGTGCGGACGACACCGGGTTCATGCTCAACCGACCTCAAGGAGATGACGGTGCCGCGTTCAGTGACCGGCGTCCGTCCCTTTGAGCAGAATGACGTCAGCCGAGTCCGCGAGCCTTCTGGACCAACAAGACCCGAGATGCTGTCATGTGACCAACTGAGACGATCAACCCCGGAAGGTGTCAGCCGCATGAAGCCCCGCCAATTTGCTTTGCTCACCCTTGTCGTCTTGGCTGCATCCGCGTGCGGTGGGCAGGATCAGCCTGCGCCATCTCCGGCGGCAACCCCGACGACCACTGCCCCTGTGCCGTCGGCGGAACAGACCAACGCGGGGACCGAAACCCAGCCGAGTACGAATGCGGACGGCTACATGGTCAAGAAGCTCGGCGATGCCGGCGGGATGACCACCTCGGAGGGCAAAGAGATCGTCACGTTCACGGTCCACAAGATCGTCAAGGACATCAAGTGCACCACCGACTATGCTGAAAAGCCCGCGAACGGGCACTACGTGGGCATCTACATGGACGTGGAGACCACCCCTGCCCTGCTGAAGCAGGACGTGAACTACTTCACCACCAACCAGTGGTCGGTGGTCGGGCCTGACGGGATCGAGGAGAACAGCACCAGCGGCAACGCCTACAGCTGCCTGAACGAGGCCGAGACCTTGCCCGTTCAGCTGGACAAAGCCACCCACCGCAAGGGGTGGGTGGTCATCGACGTCAAGAACACCAATGGAAGGCTGCGTCTCACACAGGACACCTTCGAGGGCGGGTGGGAGTACTCGCTGTAGGTCCTGTCAGACTGCTGGGCTTCACCGGTACGTGGCGCAGGCGTTCTTCTCCGGCACGTACACCGCTGGCGGCTGGCAGGGCTGTTGGTTGGCTTCGCCCTCCGGCAGGACCGGTGACCACACCACGTCCTGCTTGGCGTCGCTCTCGTCCGTGACACCCTCGGTGGCATCAACGGTGGGCTGGCTGGTTGTGGCTGGCGTGGGTGCGCGGGTGATGTGGCTCTCGTCGGTACCGGCCCAGCGGCCAACCCCCAGCCTGACCCTGGTTTCGGGGCCTATCGGCATGTGGTGGCCAGGATCCTGCCACTGCACCAAGCCGTCCTGGTCCGCGTCACTCGTGGTCACGTCGACGATCGAGACGTTGCGCACACCGAGATCACGGAACAGCGCGACGGCCTCGTCCTCGCGGGCACCCATCATGCGAGGCATGGTCTGCTGCGCCGTGGGCTTTGCGGTGGCCGTCTGGGTGGGCTCGTCTGATGCCAATGCCGAGGCCGGCTGGCTCGTGGCGGGTGCCGGCGTCGGGCTCGGCGAGGGTGTCTCGGATGGGGTGGCGCTGGGACTCACGGCGGGCGGTGCCGGCGCGACGTAGCCGAGGGGCTTGGGGTTAAGGGCCGTCATCGTCAGGGCACCGATCGCAATGCCTGCGGTGGCAGCACCCGCGATGACGAAGGGGAGGGTTCGGGGCATGACCGGATCGTCTCAGTGAGGCAGGGGTTCCGGGGTGCGAAAGTCGCTTGCCACAGCAGGACATCAGGGAGCAACTAACCTTCTGTCATGAACATGCCCCCGACAGCTCACGGGCTGCAGCCAGCGCAGTGGGTTCGTGACGGCTGGGCGGTGCAGCCCGAATCGATCGACCAGATATTGGCTTTCACGATGCGGCTGACCCAGCTCGGTCCCGCTGTTGGCGGCTACGTCTGGCGTGGACAGGCCGACGCTGCCTGGAAGCTGGAATCCAGCCTGCAGCGACACCTGCGAACGAACGGCCTGGCGGACACGATCCCGCTGGAGAAGGCTGAGCGCGCATTGATCGAGCAAGCACGCAACTGGGGGCTGGGGACGATGGGCGCGAGCCACATCCCGGACCTGCAACTCCTGGCCCAGATGCAGCACCACGGCGTGCCCACCCGCCTCATCGACGTCAGCCGGGACCCGTTCACGGCCTTGTGGTTCGCCTGCAGTGATCTTCCCGACCGGGACGGCATCCTGTTCGCTGTCGACGCTGAGTACAGCAAGGAGACCCATGAGCGCCCGTGGGGGACCTGGGACGATGTGGGAGATCCTCTCCGCAATGCGTTGAAGCGGATTTTGGAGATGGCCGACACCCATCCTGTCGTTCTGGTCCCCACGATCCGCGACGCGCGCATGACAGCCCAGCAGGGAGCCTTCCTCATCGGGATGCTGCCTGACGGACTGGTGCCCGCGGCACCATGGGCTGCGGTCACGGATTGCCTGGCCTTCGGCCTCCATGCGAAACCAGCGGACCTCAACGCCCTCCTCCACGATGCGTCGGTCAACCTCGACGAGAGTGCCCCGCGCTTCGCCGCCGCCATCATTCCCGCAGCATGGAAGGGGCGACTGCTGGAGGTGCTGAAGGCGATGGGCAAGTCGCACCAGACCTTGTACCCGGATCTCGCGGGCTTCGCCCTGGCCTTGGCTCAAAGGGATGTCACCGTGGATTTCACTCCTGACTGGCAGCAACCAGAAACCATCGCCGAGGCGATCCCAGCGGTCGCAGACACGGACTACGCCGGCATGATCACCAACTAACCTGCCTGCCGCCTCCTACGCTGGGCCTGTGACCAGTGCCGCCCGGGACCGTGCCATCCTCGAGGCGTGGCTGTCGGGCGAGCGCGTCACCCGCATCGCGCGGCAGCACCGCCTGTCACCAACCCGCGTCTACGACATCCTGGCCCTCACGCCCGCCCTGCGCGCCGAACGGGAACGGCGCATCCAGCAAGCCCGTGAGGATCTCGAACGCCGCGCGTTGACCTGGTCCGCTGCCAACCCCGGTGTCCCGCTTAACCAGTCGGGCCTGGGCTGCAACACCAGCGAGCTTCGATCGATCCTCGGGGACCGGGCAGCGCTGCACCGGCCACCACGGCGGGCCAAGGCCACCCCGGACGAGGCCATCGAGGACGCCTTGCGTGAGTTCGTGGCTCTCACGGACACGCCCAGCATGGCCCAGTTCACGGCACTGCGGGCAGGCCGGGACTGGCCTTCCCTGGCCACCGTCCTGCGCCGGCACGGCACCTGGGCAGCAGCCTTGCAATCCGTGGGCGTGACCGTTCGGTCCGGCGGCCGGACACGCCAGTTCAGCGACGGGGACCTCGCCCGGTGGGTTTGCCGCTACTTGGAGACGCCCGGTCCGTGGACCATCACTGGCCTGGAATCGTGGCTTTCCGCCCAGGCCGGTGCCCCGTCGGGCACGCTGGTGCGCAAGAGGTTCGGCACCTGGCCCCAGATCCTGAGGGCAGCGCACCAAGGAGGCACGCCATGACCGCCAAGGACACCACGCCGGCGTACACGCTGGCAGAACGTCAGAAGGCTGTTGCGATCCTGCGCGCCATGGGAGCAGAGGTCCCGACCATCCCAAAACCACCATCCAAGCGCCCGGAAGCCAGGCCGCCCCAGGGTTGGAGCGTGCGGGTGCACGCACGGTCGGCCAGAGGTTTGGACTGACGGGCTTGGTCGCCCCCGGCGGCGTACTGGGGAGCGTGAAGTTCGCCGCATGTTGCTCCACGGTTGGGTGGCAGTTCATGCCGAAGTACGAGGGTGGGAGAAGTCCCCACACTTGACTTCGAGAGGAACCCCCATGCGTTTGAAGCGAACCCTCGCCTCCACCGTGCTGGTTGGCGCCGTTGCCGCGCCACTGCTCTCCACGCCGCCGGTCATGGCTGCGAAGGATCGTCCCGCTCCCGTCTTGCCGAAGGTGGCGAAGGAACCGACCAATGTGAAGGTCAACGCCTCGTGCAAGATCCAGCTGCAAGACCCGCTGCCTGCCCCCAAGGCCAAGGCAGATGGACGAGGCGAGGCAATGGACGGTCAGCAGCCCGACTACGCCCGGTCCTACGTCCGTGACCCGTTCCTTCACGCCGAGGTGATCCAGTACCGACGCTGGCAATGGAACGCCATGTACTCGAGCCTCGATACGAAGGCGAAGTCCAAGCCTGACTTCCTGGACACCTACCGCCTGCAGGCCGACGCGTACCAGGTCAACGCCACCTACAGCGAGGCCCTTTCCCAGCTCGACCAGGTGTTGCGTCGTCAGCCCAAGGATGTCCATGCCCTCGCCACGACGAGCATGATCCAGTACTACTTGGGCAACCGGCCCGACTACCGGTGCCGCATGGCGCACCTGGCCAAGACTTCCCCGAAGGCAGCCAAGGAGATGAAGTCCTTCCTGCGTTTCGCGGAGACCACCATGTACGCCAACTACGGCTCCCAGCCGCAGACCGACATGAAGCCGGAAGCCATTGCGGTCTTTGGCCAGTCCCCCAAGAGCGACGGCACCCCGTCGGCTGGCCTGCTCACACGGCTTGAGAAGACCAAGGAGATGGCTGAGCGTTACCCGGACGCGTGGATCGTCCTGTCGGGCGCTGCTGTCAAGACGCCCTACGCAGAGGCTGACGTCATGGAGAAGTGGCTCGTCGAGCAAGGTGTCAATGCGGGTCGCATCATCAAGGACGACCGTGCGCGGGACACCGTTGGCAACGCCATGGGCATGGTGCGGATCTTCCAGCAGTACGACATCCACGACGTCCTGCTCGTGGGCACCATCCAGCATCTGCCTCGTGCCACCACAACGACCCTCGCGCTTGCTGATCGCTACGGCTGGGAACTGAACGTGGACACGGCCGGCGGCGGAGAGCGACCCGACCCCGCTTCCCAGGTGGGCGAGCGCCAGTACACCTACGTGACCGCCGCCCGCGCCGCCGGGCTGTACGAGAAGGATGACTTCGCCAAGTTCACCAAGAAGAAGTGACGCACTGAGCACACCGCATCTCACGAGCGGCGGTCCGGGTTCCCCCGGGCTGCCGCTCGTCATGTTCTGGGAGCGTCATTCCGAAGCTCACTGTTCGCCCACAGGCGCATCTGCGCGCAGCAGGCTGCCGGCGATGACGAACAGACCGGCCTGGCCGGTGTCGTCGACAGCCGCGACCTCACCGGCCCAGGTGCCGTCGAGGTTCCGGATCCAGCGCACCAGCAGCACCGGCCGCCAGCCATCACCGAACTTCGCCCAGGCATGGCCCGGGACCGTGGCCTTGGTCTCCTGCATCCCGCGGGCACGGTCAGCCAGCGTGCCGAAGTCGGAGCGAATGCGGGAAGACATGGCGCCATCGTGGCGGACGGCACTGACAGTTCTACGGATCCAACGGGAACAGGTCGTGTTCCGGGTCCGCGAGGATCCACACGCCGTCGCTGAACTGGACTTCTGCCACTGCCCGGCCGCTGCTGGAACCGAGCATGTTCATGGCCACGTAGACCTGGCCGTCCCGCTCGCATGCCACACCATCGCGGGACGACACCGCCCGGAAGATGCCCAAGGGCTCCTGAAGGTGTCCGGGGAAGTCGATCAGGTGGCCCATGTCCCCATTGTGCCTCTGGGGTCATGCTGCTTGGGGATTCAGGAAAAGGAGTTCACCGAATCTCGTGGGGAAGACTCGTGCTGCCTCGTAGAGTTCCACGATGTCCAGCACGGTCTTTGGCACCTCGAACGTCACGTAGTTGTTGTGCACCAGGTTGTTACGCAACCTGCCGAGCTCAAGAAAGGCCCGCACCGAGCGATCGAGGGCCTCATCTGCTCCCACAGCCGCTTGGCACCGTTCCTTGGCGTCCGGACCAAACAGGGCAAAGAACCTGTTGGCATTCGTCTTATCCCACTCGAACAACGTGTGATAGCCCCTCGCCAGGATTCCCCGGGTCACGCACTCGGCCAACTCAGCGTGACCATGAGCCCGGGCAAGTCGCTGCAGTTCCTCCTTGACTTGGTCCTCCAGGGCACTGGCGGCAGCGATGAGGAGCACCTTGGGGGCGATCCTGCCCAAGGCTGCCAACGCCGAGGGGTCCGCGGACAAGAGCACTTCCATGTAAGCGATGTCATCGCTAAGCGACGCCACTGCCGCCGGCGTCCCCTCTGCACTCACTCCTCAGCCTCCGGGTTCTTGTCCTCTTCGGGTTCCTCCCCCTGGAAGTACGCCTTGGCAAGATTGATCCGCTTCTTGACATTGACCGACTTCGTCGACCCCTCCTGCAGGCTGTCCGCAAACGTGTTGTGTTCTCGTACCTGCTTGGCTACTTGGACGACTTGTTCCCCATCTGCTTGCTTTCCGAGCTGAACCCAAGCCGCAAAGACTGACTCGAAGAGGATGCCGCTGAACTTTCCACCACGTCGGAAAGCCTCCGGTGCTTCCGGATGGCCGACTGCTGCTACGGCACCAATAAAGGAGCGCAGGTCCGCGATTGCATCGTCTGCCTGAGCGTCACTGTAGCGCTTGGCGCTACCCGCGAACCGGTTGATGAAGTTAGCCATCGTGCCCGAGTAGGAGTTGAGATCCCGGGCCAGGGCCAAGGAGCGCAGGAGTACTTCCGTGTCCTTCATGCGCGGGTCGGGCGTCTTCAGCCCCAAGACGGTTCGCCAGCCATGATCTTCGTTCATGCCGATGACCGATTGCATCAGCTTGGAGTGGAAGAGGCTTGCTCGAATCTCTTGGGGGGTCAGGTTCACGCCTTGCGAGTTCAGGCGGTTGAAGATCTCGAACATCGCAGCATCGCCCTCTGGCGTGGTCTGCTTGACGACGATGTTGCGGATGGTGCGAAGGTCCAGCGTCGACTTGTAGTCCTCGAGCCCCAAGTACTTCTTCCCGTGGAACTTGTTCCTTGACCCGTCAGTCCGGCTCGGCAACTTCAGCTTGAAATCCTCGAAGAGGTCATCGTCTGCAAGTTTTGCCTGGTCGATCCCCTGACCCCCTTGGAGCAGATGCCGCACTGCAGCCCGGCTAGATGTCTTCGGGAACCTGCCCTTCATGTAGAAGTACAGCGTGAGCAGGCGCTGCTGGCCATCAATGACCAGGAACGAGTTCCGGGCCTCCTCGTAGAGGAATACCTGCGGGATCGGCAGGCCCAAAAGGAGTGACTCGATGAGTTTGGATGCCCGCTTCTGGTCCCAGACGTAGTTTCTCTGGAAGTTGGGAATCTTGACGGCACCAGAGTCGATGAAGGACGTGATCGTCAGGCAGTTCCAGTCATTGGGGGATGAGACGATGTCATACTCGTCGACGCGTACCTCATCGTCCGGCTCGGAAGGCTCGTCAAGCCATGAGCTACTGGAGGGTTCGCCTTCCTCCTGAACTTGATCGTGGTCGAAGCCGATATCTTCTAGGTCGCTCATGTCTGAAGCCTAGAGCACGAACGGCGACAGGGATGGGCATTGCGTGAACGTGCCTAGCGCACTCGACTGCACGGTCTCGCTACAGGTGCTGGAGGCGAAGCTCATCGCTATCCCGATAGGACGTGGCGAGCAGGTCCCGGGCTCGAAGGTGCTCCGGCTTTCCCAGGGTGATTGCCGGGAAGGCCCTCACCTGCTTGTTCTTACGGACGCGCTTCCAGAGCCTGTCCCAATGCCTATAGACCTCGCCGGGTAGCTGGCCGCTGCCGGTGTGGAGGACGAGCAGCCGAATCTTCTCGGCATGCTGGCGGCTCGGGCTGCAGGTGACACGGACTGATTCGACACTGCTCATCCACCTCTCACCGGATAGGCCTCGGATCTCCTCGTCCAAGACGCGCCCCATCACGGCAACGACGTCGGGCAGTGCTGGACGGGCGGCTTTGGTTGCCAGGTGGCCGGCGAATTTCAGCGCGGCGTCATCACCACAAAAGGCCTTGACGGGCTGGTGCGCCAGCAACACAGACTTGCTGACGGGCATCGAGATCCTCAGGTCGGCGATTGCCGCGACCGATTCAAGGTCATCCAGTTCGGCGCCAAGCAGGGCGAACCCTTCCGCGGGAGGATCGAGCAACACCTTGTCGACGACTCGCCAGCGCTGGAGGTCGGCCAGCTGGCTCAGGTCCTTTCGCGGCATGACCCACACAGGACTCACTTGGACGAAGGGATGCCTCCGCCCCGGCCCAGACAGGACAATGTCACACGTCTGCGAAACAACGATCGCCCCAGCGGGAACCTCCGTCACTCCCTCAGGCGACAGCCAATCCGACGCGTCGAACCCCTCGACGGAAGTGATTCCATCGAGTCCGCTGGGGGCGTACCACCCCAAGGGAATGCTGGGACACAGAGCTCCCTGATACCACTTGTCCAGGGCCTGCGCCTGGTCGTCCGTCCAGTCATCAAATGTGGGATGGAGCCGGTCGATGGGAAAGTGTCCTTGGCTCACGCCCCCTGTCCTTCCCTTGGGACGACGCGACCCCTGGCGGCCCTCCGGGCGCGAACCACAGGGCGGGGCCCAACGGGGCCAGGTGCTTCCTTGGGCTCGACGAAGAAGCCAACCGCCATCGCTTCCTCAAAGTGAGACCGGTTGCTGCGCAAGCTCTCGCGGCGAGTTGCCTCGCGTA
Organism: Luteococcus sp. H101; assembly: GCF_038433155.1. Lineage (NCBI taxonomy): Bacteria > Bacillati > Actinomycetota > Actinomycetes > Propionibacteriales > Propionibacteriaceae > Luteococcus > Luteococcus sp. H101. The sequence continues at coordinate 10,131 of NZ_JBCDMW010000005.1, read as the reverse complement.
CGAGGCCCATCAAGTCCCCTCCGCGCAGCAATCGCATTCGGGCCGTGTCGGCCCTCAGCCAGAGCCCGAGGTCCCCGTCCACGAGATCCTTCAGGGTCTCGAGCGTGTCCATGAGGGCCCACACATCGGCTTGGCTCGATACACGCGGCTGCACAGCCGGCGTCTTCTTCCAGTGATGGAACGTGCGAGGACTGATCCCTGCACCCTCGCGGAGGTACTTGACGGGCAACCCCAGGGCTTGCGCGGCCTCTTCAATGGCGACCACGGCAGGGACCGTGATTGCCTCATCCTCGCCGATCTCCGACGGCGGCGCTTCACCCACCCAGGTCTCTCCCGTTGTGGAGAAGATCAAGTCCATGCGCAAGAGCCGGCCGCTGAAATTGACATCGGGGACGGACTCGTAGCGGATTCCCGTGTGGGAGACCAGGGCCCCACACCCGGCATAGGGGTCAGGATGGAAACTACCCGTTCGTGTACGGGTCAGCACTGCAGCGGTCATTGCATGTCTCCATTCCCCTGCGATTCAACCTTGCGCTTGCCGAGTGCCACCGAGAAACGCTCGGTCAGGCTCCTCTGGAACAGTTCGGCTGCGTTGCGGTTGAGCACTTCCGCCCGCGTGATGACATCCTCCGCATCGAACCTAGCGCTGTGCTCGTCAAAAGTGTCGATGTCCAGCAGGTAGCCCACGCTTGCAGGCGCGGCAGGTGAGGCGAGCAGCCCGTGCCGTAGTACTGCGCCGGCGCCACCTCCCAAGTCGAGAACCAGCTGGCTCTGCGCATCACGCAGCTGGCCCGTGAACGGGCCGCCAGCTACTGGTCCTAGCAGGGACGGCTCGATCTTGCCGTCCCAGAAGCCGGGTGTCACGGCCTTCTGGTCCTGGAAGTTGTTCACGTATCGCAACCCCACACGATCCCGTCCCACTGGCTTGAGCAGCTGTTCGACAGCCAGCACGGCCGCGCTCACCAGTGGTTTCAGTGACGTACTCCAGCGCGTGTACTGGCTCACCTGAACCGCCGCCCTAGAAGGGAAGAATGTCATCTCGCAGGAGAGTTCCGAGCTTGTGAGGCGGACGCCGACCTCCGAGTAGGACTGCTGGCGGGGCCCTTGGGGCGTCAGCTCCACCTGGGCCTCCTGCCACGTGGACTTCTCGACCTTCCACGTTCCGCCAGGAAAGGTTTTGGACATGAACTCCTGAAGGTCGTAACCCGCCTGGAGGTTGATGTGTTCGCGCCCCTCGCCGTACCGCACCTCAAAGACGCTGAACACTGCCGGAGGGCGATCCAGCGTGTAGTGCTCGCCCGAAAGCCCAAAGGGCTTGTTCATCGCAGATCCTTACCATCGACAAGCGGAAAGTTGCACTCTACTTGCACCCTAGATGATCAGCGATGGCAACGTGCCGTTTTCACAGCCAAGTCTTTGGTTCCAGCAACGGACCCCGCTCGGCTAGGCCGCGGTGCCGGCGCTAGCGTGTGCGCATGACGTCGGACGCGATTGCCCAGCCGGGCGACTGGTGCCAGCCAGATGCCCGGCGGGGGACCGTCCCCGATGGCCATGTCCTCGAGGACCCGGCGGATGACGCGCAGCTGCAGGCCGTGCGGGCGTGGCTGTCCCGGCCTGCAGTCCCGGTCGCGATGACCGCTGCGCTCGACGACAGCATCCAGTACGTGCTGGACGGCGCCCACACCGGCCGCTTCGACCTGAACGACCCGGAGGTCGACTCCGACGAGCGCAGCTCGGTCGGCACGAAGGCGCAGTACCGGATCCTGTCCGCGCTGGGGCTCGAGAAGAGAGGCCCGCTGGACACGTGGATCGAGGGCGTCCCGGTCGACATCAAGGTCACGGTCGCACGCACGTGGACGATTCCGCAGGAAGCCCAGTGCCAGCTGTGCCTGCTGGTCCGCATCGACTTCCGCCATGACCGGTTCCAGGTGCAGCTCATGCGCACCCACCACGCGTGGCTGAACGCCGGCCGCAACCAGGACCGGAAGACAACGATCCGCGCAGCAGCCCTGGACCGGTTCGGCATGATTGTCATCCCCTGGTCGGCCCTGCCGCACAACCCCTTGCGGGACCTCGAGCCGCACGAGCGTGACCTGGTCTTCGAGCCGGGCACCGGCCAGGCACGCCGCCTCACGCGGCTGTTCGGGTTCCTGCCCGGGACCGTGATTCCCAGGCATGCCATCCTGACTGTCTGCGCCAACCGTGACGACCCGCTGCGCCGGGCCCGGGAGGTCAAGGCCCTCGTGCTCGCGGAGCACAATGCCGACCTCCTGTGCGGCAAGTGGCTGGAGGACCGAGAGCGGGCCGCCGTCGCCGGGTTCGCGCTGGGGCCGGGCGACTGGCTGAGCCTGCCCAGGGACGAGCCTGCCAGGCCCGCCCCGCACGGCTTGCTGTTCTGATCCCGCGCCGGCATTTTTTAGTCTTTCCGGGCTCCCGTCGAGGCCTGCAGAGAAATCCAAGAAAGAACCCAGAATTTCCCGATTGGCTAGGCCGTTCACTGTCCGCGCACCCTAGAAATAATAGGAAGTATCTGCTATTATTGCTTCCAGCACGCCGGCATTGTGCAAGAATGAGCCAAACAGAGGAGGACGACCATGCCACTCACGTCCGTAGAGGTGTGCGCCGGAGCAGGGGGCCAGGCGCTTGGCCTTGAGGCGGCGGGGTTCAAGCACCTCGCGTGCGTCGAGATGGACGCACGCGCCTGCGAGACGCTGCGGCAGAACCGGCCCCAGTGGAACACCCTCCAGATGGACCTCAACGAGTGGTCGGCGCAGTCCTTCAAGGGCAAGGTCGACCTGTTCGCAGGCGGCGTGCCATGCCCCCCGTTCTCGAAGGCTGGCAAGCAACTGGGCGCCGACGACGAGCGCAACCTGTTCCCGCGCGCCCTGGAGCTGATCCGCCAGGCCGATCCCCGCGCCGTGATGATCGAGAACGTCCGGGGGCTGCTGGACCCGCAGTTCGAGGGGTTCCGCGACGAGGTCTCCCGCGAGCTGGCCAGCATGGGGTTCCGCCCCCACTGGAAGCTGCTGCACGCCAGCGACTTCGGCGTCTCCCAACTGCGCCCCCGCGTCGTCATGGTCGCCATCAAGGACCCGTGGGACGCCTACTTCACGTGGCCCGAGCCTGCCCGGAAGCCAGCCCGCACGGTCGGGCAGCTCCTGTTCGACCTGATGTCCAGCAACGGCTGGGAGGGTGCCAGCGAGTGGGCCCGACAGGCCAACGCCATCGCCCCGACCCTTGTCGGGGGCTCGCACAAGCATGGCGGCCCCGACCTTGGGCCCACCCGGGCCCGCAAGGCATGGGCCCAGCTGGGCGTCGACGGCAAGACGATCGCCCCGGCGGCACCCGAGGCGGGTTTCACCGGCACGCCGCGCCTGACCGTCGAGATGGGCGCCCTGGTGCAGGGGTTCCCGCCCGACTGGAAGTTCTCGGGCCCGAAGACTGCCGCGTGGCGCCAGGTGGGCAATGCCTTCCCGCCGCCTGTCGCCGCAGCTGTCGGCACCCAGATCGCCAAGGCCCTGAACGCGCGCCTCGACACGGAACCTCCCCAGAACTCCGCCCGGGCCCAGGAACCCGAGCTGCTGTTCCAGTAGGCCCGCCATGGACCACCTCAGCCCCGAAGGACGCTCACGCGTCATGAGGGCCATCAGGTCCAGCAACACCAAGCCGGAACTGGCCCTGCGGGCAGCGCTTCGCGCCTCAGGGCAACCGGGCTACCGCCTTCACCGCAAGGACCTGCCAGGACGGCCCGACATCGCCTTCGTGGGGCGAAAGGTGGCCGTGTTCGTTGACGGCGCGTACTGGCATGGCCACCCGGACCACTGGCACCCGGAGGCGGCCAGCGACTACTGGAAGGCGAAGATCGCCAGGAACCAGGAGCGTGACAAGGCAGCGAACGGCGCGCTGGAAGCCATGGGGTGGACCGTCCTACGGTTCTGGGACTTCGAGGTGAAGCAGGATGCCATGGCATGCGCTGCCCGTATCACGCAGGCGCTGGCGCAAACAGGCCCAGCAGCACGTACCGGCCCAGGTCCGGGGCGGGCATGCTGAAATCCGGGTAGGGGCAGTCACTGCCACCGCAGATGCCGCCGAAGAAGTGGGTGACGCGCGCCCCCGCCAGCGTGGCCGCCAGCTCGCTCGGGTAGAGGACCTGGGTCGCGGCATCTGGGATGGAAACAGGTCGCCGCAAGCGCTTGTCCTGAGTCAGGAAAACGTGAGCCCCGATCGCAGCTGCCTCTTCCACGAGCTGCCGGTCAGCCTCGCCCCGGGCCCCAATCACAGTCGGCGGCGACGAGGGCTCCGGCGCCTTTAGCGGAAACGGCTCCTCCCAGTCCTCGAGCTGGAAGGCCAGTGCACGAGCCAGGTGCTCGATGTCCTGCCTCCGGCGGGCAAGCCGCGAGGGATTGGCTTTGGCGTCAGTCAGGATCCGTGGCGTCGTGACCAGCCGGATGTCCCTGATGAGCCACAAGTCCAGAATGCTGGCGATCGCCTCCAGCTCCCCTGCCCTCGAGGCCGGAACCTCTGGGGGCTCGGGAAGGCTGTCCTCCACCATCCGGGTGCCAAACTCGTACAGGTCGATCAGTACATTGGAGTCGATGGCGACCACCAATGGTCCGTGGTAGCCCGCTGGGAGCAACCCGGGCATAGCGTCGTGGCAGAAGCCAAGGCCACCCCCGGCCGTGGGTTCGAACAACTGACCGGTCATGAACTCACCAAGGCTAGGACCAGCTCCTCGTAGGGCCGCACCCGCTGGCGCTCTACCAGTTCTTCCCACGTCCGGCGCTGGCTCGCCCCAGCCGGGAAGAGGGCCGTGACGGCATCCGAGACTTCATCGAAGAGCAGGTGGTACACAGCATCGACCTCACCCGTGCCCTGCGCAATGGCTGCGACACGGCTGGGCAATGGCTCGCCCGTCACGACCACCAAGTGCGGTGCCCGCCCCTGCCTAGTGCGCAGCAGCGTGGCAAACTCGAATCGGATGTTCTGGACCCGGTCAGACCGGATCGTGAACTTCGACGACACGGCCGCGTGAAGGATGTCTTGGCCAGGCTCGGTCTTGTCCGGCACGGAGACCATCACGTCAGTCTTGATCTGGTAGTCCTTGCCCATCGCCATGGGAATGTCAGGGTATGCCGCGAGCAAGTCCTTCAGCTTGGCTAGGTGCTGGTACTGGGCGAAACGCTCCACGGTTCCGCCGCGCGTGACACCCCAAGCGATACTGGGCTCCAGCGCCGCGAGGGTCTCAGCGAGGTCTGACCGGATTCCCTCCTCCAGCAACGTGCCAGGCTTTCCGGAGGAAACAGGGGATGCGCCCCTCCTGACCGATAGCGACTCGAGCATGGCCGCCCCGAGCCGGAGGCTCGGCTTGTTGGCGACGTCGGCAAGGTTGGGGGCCCTTGGGATTCCGAAGAGGTCCTGCGACATGGGTTGGCTCTTGGCCTCCAAGGCTTTCCAGCCGAGCTGGTCCACGAACCACGGGGGAGCTGGCATGGCCTCACTGTATTGCCGGTCCTCCCTCTTGGCAGGAGATTCGAGAGGCTAGTTTCCGCCTGCAAGTGCCCGACTGCATGGCCTCGAACATGGCGGCCGCCTCGCCGCCCCGGACCTCGCCCACCACCAGTCGGGACAGGTTCTGCCGCAGGGCCTCCGGAATCAGGTCGCTGATGCTGAACTCGCCCATCCGGCTGCCGTCGGCGGCCCGCTCCCCCAGGCCCACCTTGGCCTGCAGGGCCAGCATGTTCTTGCGGCCGGGCTGCAGGTGGGTGAGCAGTTCGTAGTCCGTCTCCAGGGTGCCGAAGCGTTCCGTGGTGGGAATCGCGTTGATCATGGCGCGCAGCAGGGTGGTCTTGCCGGCCCCCTGGTCGCCGGAGATCACCGCCGACTTGCGGGCCAGCACCGCGTCGTGCAGCAGCCTGGCCACCTCCAGCGGCATCATCCCGCCGTTCGCCAGCTGACGCAGACTGACCCGGGTCAGGATGTGCTGCCGGATGATGATGCTGGGCCGGAAACTCAACCCGAAGCCGATGGCGTGCAAGCGGAAGCGTTCGCCCAGCGCCAGGGTCATCATCGGGTGCGCGTCGTCGAAGGGACGGCTGGGTGAGGCCGATTCCCCGAGGAAGCGGATGGCTTCCACCAGTTCCTCGTCGGAGTCCGCGACGGGCGGGTGGGCCTCCCGTCGCCCGTCGCCATACTGGACCATCACCGAGTCCCAACCGTGGATCTCGATGTTCTCGGCGTCGGGGATCTCGAACAGCGGTTGCAGGCGGCCGTAGCCGAAGATCGCATTCTCCACCGCCGCCGCGTAGGCCTGTTCCAGCTCGATCGGCCACAGCGCCTGGCCCTCGTGCGCCAGGATCTCGGCATGTTGCCGCACCACCTGGCGGATCACCGATCGCCCCATCATCCGCCGGTCGTCCGGCTTCATCAGCCGGCCGCGTTCCCCGCTGAAGTGCTCGCTGGCCTCGGTGATCTGCTCCGACGCGCGGCGCCGCAGCTGCACCACGACGTCCCAGTCCACCCCGGGCTGGTCCGTCCCGGTGGCCGGATAGGGGGCGGCCTGGCCGCTCGTGTCCGCGCGGGCGGGCCGCACCCGGACCTGTGGGCTCGGCCCGGCCAACTGCCCGAGCAGGTCGGCCAGGGCGGGCGCGGGTTCGGCAACGCGACGGCTCATCGCGCACCCCACTCGACGCTGGGCCGGGTCCCGGCCACCACCTCGGTGCGACGCTGCACGGATTCGGCCAGCCGGGAGGAGCACGCCCGGTAGCTGCGGACCAGGGATCCGCCCGCCAGACCGCGTGAGGGCTTCGCGCCATCGCTGAAGACCCTTGCCTGCTTGGGTTCCCAGGCAATCGAGTAGCGCGCCGGCAGACCAAACTGCTTCTCGATCTCGGCGCCGCTGTAGGGCTTGCCGGGCCCCACCACCAGCAGTGCCAGCTCGGCGTGCGCGGCCAGGGCCTCCAGCTGGGCCTGCACCGCCGGCAGGTGCAGCCGCAGGGCGGCCAGCGCCCGCAGGGAACTGCGCACCGTCACCAACAGCACGTCGCTGGTCATCAGCAGCGGGCCGGGCAGGCCATCGCGCCCCACCCGGCCGGCGTCCACCAACACGTCGGTTCCGCTGGCCCCCAGCGCGACGAAGGAGTCCGCCAGCTCCTGCCAGATGGGCCCGAACAGGCCCACCGCCCCGGGATGGGTGAAGCCGGGCAGGAAGCGACGGTCCCGCTCCCCGCCGTCCAGGCGCACAGTCTGCAGCCAGATCTCCTCGGCCAGGCGCCGGTGTTCCCGGTGCACCGCCGCCAGCTGGCCCAGGCCTCGGCCGCCCAGGTCCGTCCCCCGCAGGTAGCCGGCCGGGATGGTCTGCGCGGGATCCCGGTCACAGTCGGCCAGCAGCACGTCGCGCGGCCAGGCCAGCGCCAGGCCCAACGCACTGGTGCTGACCCCGGGCGCCCCAGCGACGCTGGCCAGGGTGATCACCGCCACGTCAGCCACCCGCCTTGCGCACAACCACCAACAGGTCCCGGGCGGAGAGGTCCGCCAGCCGTTGGGCCTGCGCCTCGGGCACCCCGACGTCGAGCATCTGGCTGGTGCCGTCGGGCAGGGTCCGGGCGGCGGTGACGATCATGGCCTCCACCACCAGCGCCGAGTTCTCCTGCTTGTCCGAGGTGACCTCCACCAGACGCACCGGGGTGCCGGCGGGCATCGGCTCCACCGGCACCCGCCCCGGCGCCAGCCTGAGCCCCAGTTGGACGTGCCCCTTGGCCAGCCTTACCTGGCCCACCGAGCCAGCACCCACCAGGGAACCGGCCGGCAGGTCCACCAGCGCCTGCTTGCCCACCAGGGAGGGCAACTGGTTGGCGTCGACGGTGTGCACCCCGGGCGCCGGGCCGATGGTGACGACGGACAGGTCCTGCGCCCGGACCAGTTCCCCGCGCGGCACGGCGTGTTGCACCACCACCACCTGGTTGGCGTGCGAGGCCCGTTGGTAGGCCAGCGCCCCGCCCAACCCACCCAGACAGGCCAGCAGCAGCCCGGCCGCCACCAGGCGGGGGCTACGCCGCGGCCGCAGATGGGCGGCGACGGGGAGCGTCGGGTCGGGCAGGTCCACGCGCGCTGCCGGGGTGCCGGGGTCGGAGGTCTTCTTGACGGGGCGGAGCATGGCGGCGAGCGTTGCAGCACGATCCGGAACCGGCCTACCGTCATAGCAGGGCTGTGGACAACTTCCTGCTTTTCCACAGCGATCCACAGGGGCCTGTGGACAACTTCGGTGGATGCCCCGAATTTTCTTGCGCCGCTGGGCAACCCGGCGGCCTCTGGCGGACGTCCTGCCGGCCCGGGCCGGGCCGTGGCGGCCCTGGATGAGCCGGATCCGTTTCCGAAGAGTTCACCTCAGACCGTGCGGTAGGTCAGTCGCGGGCCCGTGACCCTCCGGTGCTGGTTGCCTGCACCTGCACGGTGGCGGACTGCACGACGTAGGTCTGCTGGCGGACCCCCGCGGCCTGGGCGTCGCTGACCGACAGGGTGCCGACGCCGCCAAAGGCAATGGCGCCCGCAGCCGCGAGGCCGGCCACGGCCCGCCGCAGGGCGCTGGGGCGGCCGGCCCGGGAGGCAGGGATCACGGTCTGGGAAGGGGTGCTGGGAGGCCTCTGGTTGCTCATGTCATCACCATCCACGCGAAGTCTGTGTGCCCTCTGTGTGAACCCAAGGCATCGGCCATGAGAACGCCCATCCGAAGATCCTTCGGAATTTCCGTGCTGTGCCGAGGATTCTGCGCCGAAGCGGCCAATGGCATTCGAAGATCGTTCGGGAGTTGACCCAATCCCTTCCCATGTGACCCCGGGGCGCGTTGACTCGATTGCAGAGACGCCGCCGAACGGCCTGCGGCGTCACCGTCCAATGGAGGATGTCATGCGTATCGCAGTACCCACTGAGGTCAAGAACAACGAATTCCGGGTTGGGATCACGCCCGTCGGCGTACACGAACTGGTCAAGCACGGCCACGAGGTCTTCATCCAGAAGGGGGCCGGTCTGGGCTCCTCGATCCCCGACGAGGAGTACATCGCGCAGGGAGCAACGATGCTCGAGACTGCCGAGGAGACCTGGGCCAAGGGCGAGATGGTGATCAAGGTCAAGGAGCCGATCGAGCAGGAGTACGGCTTCCTGCGCGATGACCTGCTGCTGTTCACCTACCTGCACCTGGCCGCGGACAAGCCGCAGACCGACGCCCTGCTGAAGGCCGGCACCACCGGCATCGCCTACGAGACCGTGCAGCTGCCCGACCGCTCGCTGCCGCTGCTCTACCCGATGAGCGAGGTGGCCGGTTGCCTGGCCCCCCAGGCCGGCGCGGCCCACCTGATGAAGGCCAATGGCGGCCGCGGCGTGCTGCTGGGCGGCGTCGGCGGCGTGCAGCAGGCCAAGGTGGTCATCCTGGGCGGCGGCGTCGCCGGCCAGAATGCCGCGCAGATTGCCATGGGGATGGGCGCGGACGTGACCATGCTCGACGTCGACCTGAACAAGCTGCGCCAGAGCTACTGGCGCTACGGCAACAAGGTCCACGCCCTGGCCTCGTCGGCCCTGACCGTGCGCGAGCAGGTGCTGGCGGCGGACCTGGTGATCGGCACCGTGCTGATCCCCGGCGCCAAGGCCCCCAAGCTGGTCACCAATGAGATGGTCTCCCAGATGAAGCCCGGCTCGGTGCTGGTCGACGTCGCCATTGACCAGGGCGGCTGCTTCGAGGACTCGCACCCCACCACGCATGCCGAGCCCACCTTCACGGTGCACAACTCGGTCTTCTACTGCGTGGCCAACATGCCGGGTGCCGTGCCGAACACCTCCACCTGGGCGCTGACCAATGCCACCCTGCCCTACGCGGTCAAGCTGGCCGACAAGGGCTGGAAGCAGGCCTGTCAGGAGGACGAGGCGCTGGCCAAGGGCCTGAACACCCACGCGGGCAAGGTGACCTTCCCCGGTGTCGCGGAGGCCTTCGACATGGAGTGCACCCCGCTGGCGGAGATCCTCAAGTAGCTGCCCGACGGCAGGGGGTCGACCGGCCCGGTGGTGGCCCCCTGCAGGCCGTTCCCGGTGGGTGCGTCGCGCGACGCACCCACCGGGGCCCACCCCGCCAACCCCCCTTCTCCC